>JAQVZT010000056.1 GCA_028708055.1 Methanothrix sp. | reverse complement strand
TCGGGGCCAATGCCACAATCGTCTGCGGCATAACTGTGGGCGAGTATGCCATGATCGGCGCGGGAAGCGTGGTGGCTAAAGATGTGCCGCCTTTCGCCCTCATGATTGGCAATCCCGCCTGGCTGCTAGGCTACGTCTGCTATTGCGGCAACAGGCTGATAGAGGATGCTGCGCAATCCTCCTTCAAATGTTCGGTCTGCGGAAAAAGCGTTAATATTAAAAAAGGGCAGACAATGGCGCTCAATGAGGAAGGTAAATAGAGATGTCTGAAGAGCACGCAAAGATTGCAGTCATTGGTCTAGGCAACGCCGGGCTGCCACTGGCGGCGGTAATCGCGGACAGCGGCATTACGGTTACGGGCGTGGATATCAATGAGGAACGCTGCCGGAGGATCAACCGCGGAGATAATCCAATACCCGAAGAAGCGGGCTTAGAAGAGCTGATAAAGGCGCACGGCGGAAAAAGGCTCGTGGCTACGCCGCGATTCGAGGATGCGAGACGCTGCCAGACATTCATTGTGATCGTGCCCGTCTTTGTGGACAGCGGCAATAATCCCGACTTTTCTATTATGAAGGAGGCACTCTTCTCTCTGGGCAGAATCCTGAAGAAAGGAGACCTTGTGGTTTTAGAGACGACCTTTCCGCCAGGAACCACAGAAGGGGTGGCGCAGAACTGGCTAATCGAGTCAAGCGGCCTGGCAGGAATTGACTTTTTCCTGGCCTATTCGCCGGAGAGGATTATGACCGGCTATAGTATCTCCAGGCTTCGGGAGTTTCCCAAGGTCATCGGCGGCAGGGATGAAGAGAGCGGAATGCTTGCTTACCAGGTCTACAGTAAATTCATCTGCAACCTTCATCTGGTCTCCTCGGCGAGAGTAGCAGAGATGATCAAGGTCATGGAAGGCTGCTATCGGGATGTGAATATCGCCCTGGCCAATGAACTATTTAAGATTTGCAGGAAGCTGGGAGTCGACTTTTTCGAGGCCAGAGAGAACGCCAACCACCAGTTCTGTCAAATTCATTTGCCATCTACCGGCGTAGGCGGCCACTGTATTCCCGTATATCCCTGGTTTCTCATAAAAGAGATGGAAAAAAGAGAGCATTTCGGCAATTGCAGCCTGCTCCGCGCCTCTCGGGAGATCAACGATGAGATGATCTGCTACTGGGCGGAAAGAATAATTCAGGAATGCCTGAAGATCAACAAGCCGCTCTCTAGCATTAAGATCTGCATCAAGGGCATAACCTTCCGGGCGGGCGTTAAAGAGTTCTATCACAGCCGCAACTTGGGCCTGGCCAGGCTGCTCATGGAAAAGGGACTGGATACTTACGTATATGATCCATTGCTGAGCGAAAGTGACGTGCGGGCAAAAGGGCTGCGCTATATCGACCCAAAGATGGCGGATCTGCTTTTCGATCCCTTCCGTCTCACCTTCGAGTGCCCGGAGAAATGATAAGGAGAGGGCAAAGGAGGACGCGGAAATGAGGATACTTCTTCTCTCCAACCAGCCGGAGAGGACGACCAGGCTCATGATGTTCAAAGCCACCCTGGAGAGCCAGGGCCAGCAGGTAATTGTGCCCCAATTCAGCTCAAGGGGATGGCTGCAAATAGCCAGAGAAACAAAACAACTTCTCCAAAGGGAAAGGCCCGATGTCGTGCACCTATTCAATGTGCCGGACATCATCTTTCACGGCCTGGGCAAGCTGAAGGGCTCAAGCTACGGAAAGCTCATTTACGATTACCGGTCCCCCTGGGGAGTGGAGCTGCAGATGAGCTTCGGACCGCTGGCCAGGCCGGCAGGAGAGTACTTTGAGCGAGAGCTGGCAAGAGCGGCTGATGCGATTACGGCCGTAAACCGGCCTCTGGCGGAGAAGGTGATGTCCTATGTTCCCGAGAAGAAAAAGTCCCTCTTCATTGTGAATAACTATCCTACAAGAAGCTTCTTGCAGAAGAGCAGGACATCAGAATCATCAGAGGCCGATAGGAAGCCTATCGTCTTCATGGGAAGAATCAGCCGCCAGGAGGGCATAGGCAATCTGATCCGCCTTATTCGAGATATTCCAGAGCAGACCTTTTGGATCATAGGCGACGGGCCCTTTTCTCGCTGGTATTTAAGAGACCTTCCAAAAAATGCTCGATTCTTCGGCTGGCAGCCTCACGATAAGGTGGCAGGGCTGATCAGCCAGGCCAGGATCTGCCTGATACCCCACAGCGAGAGCCTTCTTACTCCCTATGCAACCGACCGGAGCGTCTGGAAGCTGAATGAGTACCTGGTGATGGGGAAAACGGTAGTGGCATCAGGAGTCACCCTGGAGGAGAAGAGGAAGAACCTGGTGGTTGTCAAGAGAGAAAAGCTAGAAGAGGCGGTGCGGGACAGTCTCCGGCGTGAGCCGGAAAAGCTTCTGGATGAGGATTACAGGTTCTGGGACAGAAACGACCGGACAATCAGAGAAGTCTACGAGAGCCTGTGAAAAAGATGTAGAGATGTTACTCCACAGTCACGCACTTGGCAAGGTTTCTGGGCTTGTCGATGGGAAGACCCAGCTTGTTTGCGGTGTAGTAAGATAGAAGCTGCACCGCTACGGTACAGAGCACCGCAGAGTAGACCGGCTGCGTCTGGGGCAGCTCAATTACGTGGCTGGCCACCTTGGCGATATCCGGATCGCCTTCTGTCGCAAAAGCTATCACCTCAGCGCCACGGGCACTGACCTCTTTTATGTTGGACTGGATCTTCTTGCCGCAGGTGGCCAGAGCCACCACGGGCGTATTATCTGTGATCAGCGCCAGCGGCCCGTGCTTGAGTTCCCCTCCGGCATACCCCTCGGATGGTATGTAGGCGATCTCTTTCATCTTCAGAGCGCCCTCCAGGGAGATGGGATAAAGGTAATCCCTGCCGATAAAGAAATAGCAGCTTGCGCCTGCATAGAGTTCGGCAATTTCCCGGATCTCCTCTCTTTTCTCCAGCACCCTCTGCACCAGGCCGGGCAGCTTGGTTAGCTCAATGAGCATCTTTCTGCCCTGGTCGGGTGTGATATGGCCGCGGGCTCTGCCCAGACGCACTGCCAGCAGAATGATCGCCACCAGCTGAGATGTGAATGTCTTGGTAGCGGCCACGCCTATCTCCGGGCCGCAGCGGGTATAGATTGTCCCGTCCACCAGCTCGGCGACCGTTGATCCCAGGACATTGGTGATTGCCAGGCTTCTCAGGCCACAGGTTTTGGCCTTCTTCAGAGCGAGAAGAGTATCTGCGGTTTCTCCGGACTGGGTGATTCCCAGGAGAAGATTCCTGGGCCGCACCTGAAGGTTCAGGAACTCGGATGCCACCTCGACATCGACCGGAAGGCCGGCTGCACGGGCAAAGAGGTTCTTGGCCAGCATTCCGGCATGGTAGGATGTGCCGCAGGCGATGATGGTCACTCTCTCCAGGCCCCTTATCTCATCATCGCTTATGCCCAGATTGAGCCGCACGTCTCCCTCAATCTCAGATATGCGCCCGGCGATGGTCTCGCGAATGGCTCGCGGTTGCTCGTGAATCTCTTTGAGCATGAAATGAGTATATCCACCCTTCTCTGCGGCATCGGCGCTCCAGTTGATGCGCTCTACCTGAGCCTCTCGGGGTTGGCCAGACCTATCCGTTATCTCGACCCGATCGGCAAAGATCCTGGCAACCTCACCGTCCTTCATGCGGATGACATCTTTGGTATAAGGGAGCAGAGCCGGAACATCGGACGCCACATAGACTGCGGACTGCCCTTTACCCAGCACCAGAGGGCTGTCCTTTCTGGCGCAAACCAGATAGGGTGAACTGGCGGCAAGAACTGCCACGGCATACGAGCCTTCCACATCCTCCAAAGCTGCCCACACAGCAGCGTAAAGATCGCCCCTGTAATGGGAATGAATGAGATGCGCTAAAGCCTCGCTGTCCGTCTCGGAGGCAAACTCGTAGCCCGATTTGCTGAGTTTCTCTCTCAGCTCCAGGTAGTTTTCGATAATGCCGTTATGCACTATAGCGATCTCTCCCGATGTGTGGGGGTGCGCATTCTGGTCGCTCGGCTTGCCGTGTGTTGCCCAACGCGTATGGCCGATGCCCATGCTTTCCCCCGGACAGCCCCTAGATTGATAGACCTTCTCCAGATCCGCTATTCGACCGGCTGACTTCAGAACCTCAATTCCCGTCCCGGACTTGATGGCCACACCTACCGAATCATAACCCCTGTACTCCAGCCGTTTAAGAGTATCAAAAAGAATCGGCCCTGCCAGCTGGTCGCCGATATAAGCCACAATCCCGCACATCAGCTTATCACCCTGCTCTCCCTTTCAATCCAGCCGCGAATAGATGCCCCGGATCCTATGCGTGCCCCAGTGCCCACAACGGTTCCCGGAAACGCCAGAACTCTGCTTCCGACTGTCACATCGTCGGCAAATACCGCCCCGAACTCCGCCCGCTCAAAAGCATCCTCCCAATCCACTACCGCAGGCCCGGTCTCAATGACCAGCTGGTCGCCCAGAGTGCAGCTTGCTCCGATTACCGAATCGGATATGATAGACGCCGAGCCCATCCGCGCGCCGCTCATGATTATGCTGTTTCTCACCTCAGAATGCGAGCCGATCCGCACCGAATCACCAATGGAAGTGGACGGCAGAATTGTAACCGAGGGGCCGATATCACAGTCCTCGCCGATGCAGACCGGTCCCACCAGATATGATCCGGAGCGGATAATGCTGCCCTTGCCTACCTCAACCGGTCCTTTGATTATTGCGCCCTCTTCAATCTCTCCCGAGATGTTTGCATCCTTCATTCCCAGAGCCAGGTTGTTGGCACTGAGAAGGTCCCAGGCAAATATGGCATCAGACCATACGCCTTTGCTGATCACGGGCACAACCTCCCGGCCCTCTGCAATCATCTGAGATAGTGTCTGGGTCAGCTCATAAGATCCCCTCTCCGAGAGAGGTGTGTGACGAAGATCCTCAAAAATGGCAGGGCTGAATTTGTAGGCTCCGGTATTGAGAATTCCGGAACACGGCCGCCCTGGCTTTTCAATTATTGCCTTTACCCGCTCCTGCTGCACCATCAAGACGCCATAGTCTCCGGAATGCTGCCTGAGAGCTGCCAGTATAACATTTTCTCCTTTGGACGAAATCAGTTCCTTGACCGCCCGAGCATCTATCAGATTGTCTCCGTTTACTACGAGGAATTGCTCATTGACATAGCCGTCTGCTTTTCGCAAGGCATGAGCCGTGCCCAGAAGCTCATTTTGTTCGAGGTAAGTGATATTTACGCCAAAATCGAGGCCATCCTCAAAGTAGTCCATGACCCGTTCTTTCTGATAGCCCACTACTATGTAAAGATCCCGAATATCATTTGCAGCCAGAGCCGAAATGACATGCTCCATGAAAGGACGGTTTCCTACGGGAAGCATGACCTTGGATCTGGTCTGGGTAAGCGGCCTGCATCTGCGGCCTTCTCCCGCGGCCAATATGACTGCCTTCAAATTTATCACATTCCGGATTCCTTTAACTCATTTGTGTTTCTCATCCCTCCTTTAGATCTTTCGGTCAAGTATTCATAAAAATTATGAAACACGGTGAAAAAAAGAAAAGGCCCAATCTTTTATACATGCAGAGATCAAGAGGTGCATTCGAGGACGACAGGATAAATGAAGATACTGGTAATACCCACTACGGACTGGATCAGGCATCCTGTTCCCAATCGGCTTAATTTCATATTCGATATTCTGGCCGAGAAGCATGATGTGTATGTGCTGCATTTCGGCCTTTCGAGGTTTTCAGAGCTGCCGGCAAGGGAGACAAAATGCAAGCTTGTGGAGGCTAGCTGGATAAATGCCGAGGACCCATCTCTCTACTACCTCCTGAACTTCCCATACCACCTATGGAAGATCAGACAAATTGCGAAGAGGCTGAAGATAGATGTGATCTTATCCACAAACATCCTGCCATCATTTGCAGCCAATCTTGCGCATCCGCCGATCGTATTCGACTACCTGGATCACCTTGAGGAATCGGCATCGGTTTACTATCCTGGATCGGCCCTGGGCGAAATCGTCAAGCAGACGGTCAGCCTCATCACCAGATACAACCTGCGCGCGGCACGCTCCGTCATTACAGTCACCAGAGAGTTCTCATCGTTTCTGCATGACCTGGGAGTAAAGGACGTAACAATAATTGCCAACGGGGTGGACACAAACCTTCTTAAGCCACTGCCCATCCAGGACGCCAAGAGATCTCTGGGCCTGAAGGGTACGGTACTGGGATACGCAGGCTCTCTGGAGCACTGGGTGGACCTCGAAACCGTAGTCTCTGCGATGCCCCAGCTGGATGCTACACTGCTGGTTGTGGGACCGGGGCTTTTTACTGATTATGGCGATAAGATCAAGAAGATGGCAGAAGACCTGGGCGTTTCAGATCGAATTGTCTTTACAGGTGGAGTGGAGTATGCGTTGCTCTCACGCTATATTTCTGCAATGGATATAGGCCTTAATCCCCTGAAGATGATGAAGAAAAACGAATACACAATCGGAGGAAAGGTCTTTAATTATCTGGCATGTGGCCGGCCGGTTCTCTCCAGCCGCATGTTTGCTCTGGAGGGGCTGCTGGGTGACGAGATCTATTACTATGACGATCTGTCCAGCTTCGCCACTCAGGTAAAGAGCATACTGGCTGCCGGTGGCGGCGAGAAAAGATACAGAACCCTGGCCGAGAAGTACGATTGGAGAAACATGGCCAAAAAATATGAAGAAGTTCTGAATAAATCTGCATGAACAGGTGATCCAAATCTGCGGCATTAATGGTTTTACTTGGAATGACCAGGCTCTGATAGAGAGGATGAATCAGGCCCTGGAGCATCGCGGGCCGGACGATCAGAGCACTTACATCGATGAGAATGTATCTCTGGGCCATCGCAGGCTTGCGATCATAGACCTATCCCCGGCAGGCAGACAGCCAAAGTGCAATGAAGACGAAAGCATATGGATTGTGTTTAATGGAGAGATTTATAATTTTAAGGATATTCGATTGGAGCTGGAGAAGTGCGGCCACCAGTTCTCCTCGAATTCAGATACAGAAGTCATAATTCATGCATATGAAGAGTGGGGTAAAGAATGCGTCGAGAGGTTCAACGGCATGTGGGCCTTCGCCATTTATGATAGAAATAAAGGATTGCTTTTTTTATCTCGGGACAGATTCGGAGTAAAGCCCCTCTATCTCTGCCAAACGGAAAGAGGCCTTGTCTTTTCATCGGAGATAAAGGGAATACTGCAACACCCCATAGGAGTCGCCCCCAACGATAAAGCCGTTTATGATTTCCTGGTTTTGGGTTTTGCCGATCACTCGTCACAGACATTCTTTAAGGACATCGATAAGCTGATGCCAGGCGAGAGCATAGTCTACGATCTCTCCAACGGCACAATGCGCAAATTCAGATGGTATGACCTGGCCAGCAGGGTATCAAACGCTGAAAAGATGACTGAAGATGAAGCGGCTAAAAGGATCCGGGTGCTCTTTGAAGATTGTGTGCGCTACCGCCTAATCTCCGATGTTCCGGTCGGTTCCTGCCTCAGCGGCGGTATAGACTCGTCGTCCATAGTTCAGGCTATGAGAAGGTGCAGCGAGGCAACTGAGATAAAGACATTTTCCATGGTCTTCCCCGGCAAGAAGCTGGACGAATCTTCGTATATCGATGAGGTGGTAGCGGATGCCAGGGTGGAGGCGCACAAAGTCAGCCCGAGCACCGGAGATCTGCTCAAAGACATGCATGATTTGATCTGGACGCAAGAAGAGCCATTCGGGTCCCTGAGCATTTATGGGCAGTATAAAGTGATGCAGCTTGCCAACAGAAACGGAATGAAAGTGCTATTGGACGGCCAGGGAAGCGACGAAATATTTGCGGGTTATGTTATATATTATAAATACTATCTATTTGAGGCACTTCTCCGCCTGCAATTAGGGGAAGCCATGAAGACAGCAGAGAGGATCAGAAGCAAATTTCAAGATATGGTGCTATTCCCGGCCATGACCATCTTAACCGCTCTGGGGCTTTCTCAGGGCATCCTGAAGAGACTGTGGTTCTCTCAATTGAAGCATCTGAAGGGATTTGAAAAGATTGCTCTCGCCAACCCCCTGGCAGAGAGGGGTTTTGATTTGAATCGGGCGCTTTATAGCGACCTTACCAGATACAGCATTCCTCAGCTTCTCAGGTATGAAGACAAGAACTCGATGCGCTGGTCAATCGAATCACGAGTACCGTTTCTGGATTACCGGCTGGTGGAGCTGGCCCTGTCACTTCCCTCCAGCTACAAGATTCGAAATGGCATGACCAAGCATGTCCTGAGAAAGGCAATGAGGGGACTGGTATCCGACCGGATATTGGATCGCAAGGATAAGATTGGATTTGCAGCACCTGATGAAGATTGGCTGAAGTCTCCGGACTTTATAGGCACAATAAAAGAGATACTCGTTTCAGACAGGTTCTGCGCCAGAAGATACTGGAATGCAGACGCTGTGATGCAAATGCTGGAAGAACACCAGGGTTCTGGCGGCAAGAAGAGAATAAACCATAGCGAGATGCTCTGGCGGATAATAAATGTCGAGCTATGGCTGAGGATATTCATAGACCAGGAAGGGCATCTAATGCCGCAGGGCGATTAGGATGACTTCCGTATTGCATGTCGGCAGCATCGCCGGCGTACCCCAAGAACTCTCCAGAGCACAGAGACGATTGGGGATCAAGAGCGATATCATCTCCTTTCAGCCCCATCCTTTTGATTACGAGGTTGACTTCTTCCGACCGACTCGACTGCCATTTCCATTGAGATACATAGAGAGGATGGCATCTATCTGCAAGATAGCGGGAGACTATGACATACTGCATTTTCATTATTTTTCCGTGCTGCCTTTTGCCGTGGACCTTCCCATGTGGAGGAGACTGGGGAAGAGAATTATATTTCACTATCATGGAGACGACATCAGGAACAGAGGAGAAGGCATGCTGTCATGCAAGTACGCAGATGCCGTACTGGTCTCCACGCCGGACCTGCTGGCCTGGTCGCCTCGCGCTAAATGGATTGCAAACCCAATTGATTTGAGGAAATACCCGTACATCGGAGCCGAGAATGACAATAGGAAGATCAGGATAGTCCATGCGCCAAGCGTCCCCAAGGTCAAGGGTACTGAATTTGTGCTGGAGGCGGTAGAAGGTCTGAAGGGCGAGGGCTATGAGATCGAACTTGACCTGATAAAAAATATGCCTCATCAAGATGCTGTGGAACACTACAAGCAGGCAGATATTGTGGTGGATCAGCTTCTAGTCGGCTGGTATGGGGTTTTTGCTATCGAATGCATGGCTCTGGGAAAACCGGTGTGTGTATATATCAGAGAAGAGCTAAAGAAATACTTGCCTGCAACAGGACCGCTGATGGCCACATCCCCTCGAAACCTCAAAGAGGACCTGAGAAGGCTCATAGAAAATGAAGCTCTTCGAAATAGCATGGGCAAGACCGCCAGAGCTTTTGTTGAAGGATCGCATGACGCAGATAAAATAGCAGAACACCTGATCAAAGAAATCTACTGAAAGGGCTACTAAAACGGCAGGGTCCAATGCAGAAATTACAGAAAAACCCCATGGCCTAAGGGCCACCCATGAGGATGAAAATAGCTTCACGATCGGAGCCATTTTCATACCAAAGAATGCTTTGATCAGGCGGAGCAATTAAAGAAAGCTCTTGATTGCATCACCCTTCGAAAAATGCTTAATGGAAGGCAGGGCGCTTTCTCTTCAAGATATTGGTTTATCAATGAATATATGAATTATATGAATCTGCTCGGATCGGACCCATCATTGCAATCCATGCCAAGAAGATAAAAGAGACTATAGCAGCACCAAGGGGGTTCCAGGAGAATCCTGCATGAAGATACCGCCTTGATATCGGGCTAAAGGTTCATTTTCGGCAGGAATCGATCATTCTACTAGAGAACAATCCCATTATAGAAAACTTCGAGGAGCCCCGCATGACCTGACGAGATAGGCAGAACGATGCATTTATATGTGCACTGAGGATACACGGTGGAGATGGCCATAGAAGAAAATGCAAATTACGCGGAGGAGCTTCGCAGGCTGCTACAGATAGAGGAACTGCAAGGCCTGTTAAAAGGAAGCACCGGGCCATTCACGATAAGGCAGCTCTTTATCAATGAATATCTCCAATACGTAGGATTGCACTCTTCAAATCCGCAGCACTTCCTAGAAGAAGCATGTTCCGTAAAGAAGTATAATCCGGAAAAATTAATATTATTCTTCAAGACTATTTTGTCTAATTGTCTATTTAAAAAGAGCAATGTGATGAAGCATATAGACGTGCTCATCCTATCAAGAGATAGAACTGTAAAGGTCAGAACGAAACGAGGCGAATTGACTGGAGATTATATCTTTTTCAGCATTGTGGAGTTCTTGAAAACAAATTGCCCGGATATTATGTTTGAAATCGTGCAAAGGAACGATCTGCATTTCGGATATGAAAATTCGAGACTGCGCGATCTTGGAAAGGCGATAGCATTTGGAATAATTAAAAAGATTCAATGGCTCATGCACCGCAGATCTGTCCTATCGGCAATCAGAGCTGAAGGGGGAAGCAGAGCAGATAGCTGCATAGAGTACTTTTTTTCTATTCGTCCACTCATCAGGCAGTTCCTTTACTCATACGATTCTGCAAATATGCTCTCATCTCTTGATCCAAAGATTATTCTTGCCAACGACGACTGCCTTTACACCAAGCCGGTAATTTGGAGAGGTCTTTCTATGCTGATCCTCCAATCCGCAGGCATGGCTGAGGCACTGGAGGAATGCAGAAGCCTAGTCTTTGAGGATGAAGCCCTGCTTCCGGATTATTATTTATCGTCTGGCTCATATTTTGCAGACATAAAAAGACGCCATCATATCGCCAGAAATGTGATAACCACTGGCCTTCCAAGATATGATGTGCTTCATGACGCTCCCTTTGTCTACAGTAGAGATGCATTCTTTAGGGAGCACAGAATCGATCCCGGAAGAAAGATGCTTTTCTGGGCGACTCAATTGCATGTCATGAGCCCAGAAGAGAACTCAGCCGCTGTGAAGGCCATACTGGGAGCACTAAAGGAGTTAGAAGATGTAATCCTGGTAATAAAGCAGCATCCTGCAGAAGGAGATGAACACAGCAGCTTCCTGAAAGATATGATCAATGAATATAATTCTGACGCAATTTTAGTGCCCAAAACATCCGATACCTATGAGCTCTTATCAGTCTGCGACCTGCACATCGCCAGGACATCAACAACCGCCAGAGAAGCTGTGGCCATGAACAAGCCGGTCATCATCCTTTATCTTGAGGGCCAGGATGACAGATTGGAGTATGTAAAAGAGGGTGTAGCTCTTGGTGTGAACTCGTCAGCAAAACTCAAGGATACCATCGCGAGTCTGCTTGAGGATGATTCCCGCCTCAGGGAAAACAGAAACAGGTATATCGAGAAATACCTCTACAAGATTGACGGAAAAGCCACAGAGCGCGTGGTAAAGTTGATGATCGAGATGCTCCACAGAGAATGGACTCGGCGGGACACAGAATAAGGAAAGTATTTATAAATTACAGTATTGAGGATTTCTACTAACCCCGTTTTTAAAGATCACAGAATTTCAATGATATCGCAATTGTCTCGATTTGCGGCAAAATCCCAGGTTTTTAGGATTCCTCTTCTGCTTCAATTATATTAGTTCTTAGAGGATTCCTATAAACCACCCACTTATTTAATGTAGAAATGTTTATATATTATTAATATCATTATATATTATAGATTCTTTTGCTACATGGGTATTGCGAGGACTTAACGAGACGAAAGGCAAATCCCGTTTATCCTAAACTCCGCCCTTTTTAATAACCAGATTGGCTTCGACAGGAACTCCAATCCCCATCTTCTCGAATATCGTTCTCTGTTTTTTTGAGACCTCAGTCAGCCTCCATTTTCCACCTACTTTGACCGC
>JAQVZT010000055.1:9507-12066 GCA_028708055.1 Methanothrix sp. | reverse complement strand
GGTCTAACCAAGTTCGGCAATATAACCCTAAAGTGGGGTGCAACCGACCTGGTGGTTTACAATTGGAGGAAGCTGGTAGAGGACGGCAAGATGAAGGATGCCAGGAAGAATATAGCAATCAACATCATGAATGAGGATGGAACGCCCGGTGCCAGATGGGAGTTTCATAACGCCTGGCCGAGCAAGTATAAAGCCCCGGATCTGAATGCAAAAGGCAATGAAGTGGCTGTTGAGACCATGGAAATTGCACACGAGGGCATGAAAAGGGTTAAATAGATAAGATCAATTTTTTTCAATAGGAGGATCTATGTTTCAAACGGAATTTCAGTTCTCTCTTCCTAAGGGATATGTCGATGAAGATGGAAATCTGCAACGAGAGGGCATAATGAGGCTGTCAACTGCTGCAGACGAAATCCTCCCTCTAAAGGACCCCAGGGTTCAGTCAAATCCAGCCTACCTGACTGTCATCCTCCTCTCAAGGGTTATTACTAAGATAGGGACTCTAAAAGACATCAATCCAAGGATTATCGAGGGGCTGTTCGCATCAGATCTGGCGTTTCTCCAGGACCTCTATGCCAGAATCAATGGAGACGGAACTTCAAGGCTGAAGGCCACATGTCCCAAATGCGGCAACCAATTTGAGGTGGATGTCAGCCCGGGGGAATAAGCGGCTATCCCCTCGATAGGATCTATGAGGAGATAGCCTTCATAGCATATCACTTCAAATGGAGCCACGAAGAGATAATGAATATGGAGCATAGGGACAGAAGGCTGTGGTGTGAGGAGATATCAAAGATAAATGGCAAGCTAAACAAAGAGACGAGAGCTGAACATGATTTGGGTTGATTGGCTCAATTAAGAATGATGATCCTTCTACATTATCCATATCTTTGAGTTTAAAATGGGGCGAATTATGCCATTCTCCGATAGTACAAGTCCTTACCTTGGATTCAATTTCCTGATAGAGTTTGAAAATGCCGTAGTGGGTGGTTTTTCAGAAATTTCAGGCCTTCAGGTGGAGATCGAGATCGAAGAGATCAAAGAAGGGGGTGTAAACGACCATGTTCACAAAGTTCCAAAGGGAGCCAAATACCAAAATATCGTCTTGAAAAGGGGCATTACAGACTCGGATGTTCTGTGGAGATGGCATCAGGATGTAATTCGCGGCAAGTTCAAGAGAAAAAATATATTGATAATTCTCCTGGATTTAGAGGGAAACGAAAAATGGAGATGGAGCATCTCTGGAGCCTATCCGATGAAATGGATCGGGCCGGAGTTGAAGGCAGAAAAAGCAGCAGTAGCCTTTGAATCAATTGAGCTGGTGCATAATGGCTTTGAGAAGGTTTGATAAAATGAGCAGGGATGGCTCTATGATTGCGATCATAAGGCCGCCTGAATTTCATTGCCCTATCGCGGGCAAGAATTCAGCCCGGTTGATTTTTCATAGAAGACCGTTTACAATCACAGGCAAAAGAGTCGAGACGCGCCGCATCAGGAGCTTGAAACTGATATTTCGGGCTCCGAATCGATTCGTGATCAACAGAAACCATATTTTAAAAGTCTATTCAAGGAATGCCTACGCATTTAGCTTGGCACTAAATCAGATGCTGCAGATCGCGAGTCCAATGGGATTGAAGCCCACAGATCAAAAGTCTGCATCACCAATGCAAAGCGTTTGCACGATGGCCAATCGCAGAACTCTGAGGACGATTTTGCTGAAATCTGCTGAAAGTGAAAAAGATGGACGGATTTGTCCCAATGGGCCCATTGCGATGGCAGCCAGCTGGCACCACAAGAACGGCCCGGTCTCTTCGATTGAGCCTCAAGATAGAGGCCCTCAAGGCCGACGTTCTGCGATCATCGACTCTGCCCAGATCACAATCCTATCTAAATCTGCGCAGCAGCTTGACAATCAAGCTCCAAGGTATCCAAAGAGGCACAATGCGCCAGTATTCAGCATTGCATCTGTTGATGATCCCGCTCTCAATTTATCACTCAAAGCCGGTTGGGACCTCAAGAATAGCCTGCTCTCTTTGGCAGAACCTTATGATAGAAGCAATCAAGGCCGACATTCTGCAATCACCGACTCGGCGCCTATTCGAACAAAGTGGCCGGATGCAATGGAGGATCAATCCGATTCAATTAATTCTGCAACAAAAAGTGACTCAAGGAGCGGCTTGGGAAAGATCGGTGCTCATTTATCCGGAAGTCTATTCAATAGCAAAATCAAAACCGAATTCAATAGAAAATTCAATGGCAAATTCAATGGCAAATTCCCTAATTTGATGCCAACCCTATTTCAATCGAGATCTGGATCGGTCCGGCTGTCTCCGAAGAAATCCGGCACAGCGATGCTGGATGATGCAGTTCCCATCGACCGCATGACGGCATTCTTCGGTCCAGCATCGATAAATAATATGACTTCCGCCAGAAAAAAAAAGGAGCTTAAGGCTAACGATGCCGGAATTCTTGCCGTCGATTATCATTCTCTGAGAAAAACGCCGGTCTCAAAGATGCGATCTAATGAATCCGAATTGGAGCTATTATATCACACTCCAA
>JAQVZT010000055.1:0-9407 GCA_028708055.1 Methanothrix sp. | reverse complement strand
AAAGAGAAGCCCAAGCAGTCCTCGGACAGAACCAAAGTTTACATAATTATGCCTAAAGACAGCCTATGGTCCATAGCCTCAGCAGAATATGGTGACCCAGCATTCTGGCGGCCGATAGCAGACAAGAATAAGATCGAAAACCCAAGAGTGCTGGAACCGGGAACTGAAATCGTAATACCTCCATTGGATTGAGCAGTTGACCACTCAATGAACGCAAACGAATTATCTATTTGGACATGAAGGCGCATTATGGAATTGAATGTTGACAGCTATGCTCCGAAGTTTTCCATAATAATAGGAGGAACGCCTCAACTGGATCTGAAGAATGCAACCGTAACCCTGGAAGTGGAAGATAGCATCGAGAATGCCAGCATGTTCACCATTAATCTGCACGAGGGAGAGGAGATTAAAACCCAGAAATTCACCTGGCTGGACAGCGATTTGCTGGACCCGGGAAATGGAGCTGATGTGGAGATATACCTGGGATACTCCAGCAGCGCCGAGATGCCAAAAGAGCCAATCATCACAGGCAAGATAACAGCGCTAAGCCCCAATTTTCCTTCAAAGGGAACACCCACGCTTATCGTTCAG
Organism: Methanothrix sp.; assembly: GCA_028708055.1. GTDB lineage: Archaea > Halobacteriota > Methanosarcinia > Methanotrichales > Methanotrichaceae > Methanothrix. Next base: position 8,816 of record JAQVZT010000055.1, on the reverse strand, counting down.
GGCTATGATCATTCCTTCCTGCTTCAGAAAAAAATTGCTAAGACAAGAAGAACATTCGATAACGAGCAGGATTATGGTGATATTGCGAGAAAGATTGCAAAAGACCATAACATCGGCGAAGGGGAGATCGATTCTACCATCCGGCCTTGCGAAAAAGTTATACAGAACCCGGGAGAGAGCGATTATTCCTTTCTGAAAAGGATTGCAGAACGGCTTGGCTTTGAATTTTTTATAAGGAACAGGAAATTATACTTTAGGGCAGCTAGAAATCGAAATGAAAAGATGTTCTCCCTGAAGTGGGGTGAAGATCTCATAAGCTTCAGCCCCAGGATGAGCATTGCCGGGCTAATAAGCAAGGCAACTGTCAGAGGACACAACCAAATGTATCCATCAAGGCCAATAATCGGTACGGCTGCATCGAATGATCTCGATTTTAATGACAATAAGGTCAAAAGTGGCGCTGAGGTGATCAAAGGCTGCATCAAGGGCGAAGTGGAAGCATCAGAGCATGATTTCCCCGTATGCAATGAGGAAGATGCGAGATCTCTAGCCAGGTCGCTTCTTATTAAGGCCAACAATAGCCTTATCGAAGGGAATTGCGAATGCATAGGCAACCCGGATATCAGAGCGGGAATAGTCCTGAGCATCGAAGGCATAGGCAAAAGGTTCAGCGGAACGTACTACGTCATAAGCACAAAGCACTCGATAGGTGATAAGGGATACACAGTTTCATTCGATGTTCGCCGAGGGGGAGTTGGCATTGTTTGATCTGATGGGAAAGGAAGAACGGCTGAGAGAGAAGAGGATCGAAGGGATTGTGCTTGGTGTTGTAACCAACAATCAGGACAAAGATGGCCTGGGACGGGTTAAAGTGAAATTCCCGTGGCTCAGCGATGGCGATGAGAGTCGCTGGGCCAGGGTTGCCACTTTAATGGCCGGAAAAGAGACGGGAACGCTTTTCTTGCCCGACGTTGGAGATGAAGTGGTAATCGGTTTTGACCACGGCGACATAAACCACCCTTATGTGCTGGGTGCGCTGTGGAGCAATGCCAGGAAGCCTCCTGTCGCCAATAATGATGGAAAGAATAATGTGAGGCTATTGAGGTCCAGGAGCGGTCACGAAATCAGATTCGATGATAGCCAGGACGGAAAAAAAGAAATGATCGAGATTCGAACCAAATCAGGCCACAAGATCCAGCTCAATGATGCCTCAGGACAGGAGAAAATAGAGATCGTCGATAAAACAGGCAACAACTCTATTGTAATAGACTCAGCCGGAAATACAATTACCATCTCTTCAGAGTCAGAGCTGCATATAAACGCAAAGACTATAGAACTGAAGGCCAGCGCGAATATGACCATCAAGTCCGGAACCATGCTTACAATTGAAGGAGCCATGGTAAAAATAAATTAAATATCATAAGAATTAATTGGAAGTAGAACATGCCGCCAGCCGCAAGAGTGGGAGATCTTACAAGCCACGGTACCCCGCTCAGCCCCGGGCCAGGAAGCTCCAATGTCCTGATAGGAGGAATGCCGGCCTGGCTTGCCTGCAAGGATCTCCATACCTGTCCCCTGGTCACCGCAACAGTGCCCCATGTCGGCGGAATGGTGCAGACCGGCAGTACGACAGTCTTTATAAATGGCTTGCCCGCGGCAAGACAGGGAGACACGATAATTGAAAATGGACCGCCCAATACTATTGCTGCAGGAGCGCCGACTGTTCAGATAGGATGATGAAAGAGGTTTGGGATCAATGGCAAAAGAATTTCTCGGGAAAGGATGGAAGTTTCCTATCTGCCTGGATGAGAGCGGGCAGATCACTAAGATCAGGATGTCCCAGTTGGAAGATGATGTGAGAGAAGCGATAGGAATAATCCTTGGCACATCCAAGGGCGAAAGGGTAATGCATTCGGATTTTGGATGCGGTGTTCAAGACCTCACCTTTGCACCTCTAAACACCGCCACAATGGGGCAGATAAAGGACAGCGTAAAAGGTGCGCTCGTTATGTGGGAGCCCAGGATCGACATCAAAAATATAGACGTATCGATAGACGAATCCGAAGAGGGCAAGGTCCTCATCAGCGTCGACTACTATGTCAGGGCCGTAAACAACGAGTTTAATCTAGTCTATCCATTCTACCTGAAGGAATGATCACAGTTATGCCGACGATAAGCCAGAAGACCTTTGAAATGCTCTTAAAGGAAGAGGGCGACTTAGCCAAAATATTCACACCGGAGTGGAAACTTCCCGATATTGCGGCCGGTCAAGACATTCAAACTGAAATGGACCCAGGCATTGCACTTTTAAAGATCTTCGCTCACATGCAAGAGGAGATTATCGCCAGGCTAAACCATGTGCCTGATAAGAATTTTGGGGCATTCCTGGACATGCTGGGCATGAGGCTGATGCCTGCTCTGCCTGCTAAGGTCCCTGTAACCTTCTTCCCTGCGGAGGGATTGGCTGAGAATGCATTCATTCCCGCCGGAACTCAGGTGGCAGCAGCCGAAAACGATACCCATGGCCTACTTACATACGAAACGGTAAGCAGCGTATCTGCGACGGCGGCTCTTATTCAAGAGATATACAGCGTCGATCCCCAGATGGATAAGATCTACAGGCATACGGATGATTTCAAAGCTGGAAAGGTATTCAGTCTATTTCATGGCGACAACATTCAAAAGCACGTCCTTTATCTGGGCCACAGCGAGCTGTTCAAGATTTCCGGGCAGATGAAGGTCACATTGAATATTAAATTCAAGAATATAGTAAGCCCAGATTATATTAATAAATGGAAATGGATGATATGCGGAATAGATGGAGATAATATCGATCTTTCCGCGAAAGTGCAGCCTGAATCAATCGAATCGCTTGAGTTCAATATCACCCTGAGCCCAGTGGATAATCTGGAATGGGCTATCAAAGAGACGAGTATAAATGGTATAAGCTGCTTATGGATCGCATGCAGCATCGACCTGCTGCCACCAGAATCTGACCTGCAAACCATAGAGAGCATCAAGATACTCAATATAAAGAGCGATACGGATGACGAAATCTCCATTCACCCGGACTCCTGTTACCATAATTTTGCGTCCCTGGATCTAACCCAGGAAGTTTATCCTTTTGGAAGGCAGCCTCGAATACTTGATACATTTTATTTATCATGCTCTGAGGCCTTTTCAAAATTGGGCTCGACAATAACCATAAACTTTAAAAGAAAATATATCAAAAAGGACAACGACAAGCCAAGCAATGAGCCGACGCCGAATAATGTTTTGCTCTCGTGGGAATATTGGAATGGAAAAATTTGGAAAGCGCTGGATTTGATAGCTGATACGAATAAGAAACAGATAGACAATTTTGCGCTGCTCTCCACCGATACAGGTGATTATTCGGGAAATCTGGAATTCAATCGACCAGACGATTTTGCCGAGACGGAGATTTATGGGGGAGACAGGAACTATTGGATAAGAGTGCGCCTGGCAAATGGAGACTACGGCAGGGAAGAATTTAGCAGAATTGGCGTTGGCAATAGTTCAAAATGGAAAATTGAGCCAAAGTTTTATCCGCCCTATCTGGATAAAGATGGTATAAGCATTCAATTCAGCTATCCTTCTAATAGCGAGCTAGGGATTCAGAAATGCATTGCTTATAACAACCTGGAATACTGGGATTTAACAAAAGAGATCAATGCAAGCAAGAGCCAGGAGACTTCCGGCTTCGTTCCGTTTATCCTTATGCCGGAGAGCAAACCCGCGGTATATATCGGATTCAATAAAGCCCTTGGAAAAGGCAATATCAGCATCTTCTTTGCTATGGATGAAAAATCAAAAACATCAGATGATAATGGCGAGCAGCCTGGTCTAGACTCACGTCCCAAGGTCAGGTGGGCATACTGGGATCAGATCAAAGGTCAAATCAAAGAGCCAGTTAACGATATTTTAGCCCTCACTTCGATTGAAGGAATTAAGACGGACACAGAGCTTCTATTCATAAAGCCATTTGATGGTTACGAAGTGATTGAAACCGCAATTGTCAAGGATTATTCTCCGGAGAAGATCACATTAGATCGCCCGCTGGATTTTAATGAGGACGCAGTTGTGCTAAAGAGAAGCTACCTGCAAGCCATTGATAATTCAGAGTACTTGACCAAGAGCGGGACTCTTGAGTTCCTTGCGCCTTCCAGCCATTCGAGTGTATCAAATTTTGGATCAAATTGCCGCTGGATAATGGGCCTCTTTTCCGACCCCGATTCCTCCACACAATCTTCTTCTGGAGACTATAAGCTTGATCAGCTGGTAGGAATATATCCCAATACCGTATGGGCTCAGCAGGTTGAGACAGTTGCAGATGAGCTCTTAGGATCCAGCATTGGAGAGCGGAATCAAGTCTTCAAGCTCATCAAGGGCTCTGCGATTTCGGCGGACCTATGGGTTAGAGAAGGATTATTGATCTCAGAGGATGAAAGAGAGAGGCTTTCTCATTATGGCATCAGAATCCAGGAGATCAAAGACAGAACAGGCAAGGTTGTTGATAACTGGGTCCAGTGGAGACCGGTCGAGGAACTCTTTGATTCCGGCCCCAGGGATAGGGATTACATATTGGATGGAGCATCGGGCGAAATTATCTTCGGCGACGGAATTCATGGAATGATTCCGCCTATTGGAAGAGATAACATTAAGGCGAGCTACAAGTTCGGCGGCGGAGTGAATGGCAATGTTGCTGCTGGAGAGATCAATACCATAAAGACTCCTGTGGCAGGCATAGATAGAGCCTCAAATGCATTGCCTGCTGAAGGCGGGTCTGATGCTGAGACCATGAAATCCCTATTCGAACGAGGTCCCCATCTGATAAGGCATATGGATCGAGCGGTCACCAAAGAGGATTACGAAAGGATCTCCAGGGAGGCATCAAGCTACATCGCCAGAACTAAATGCATAATTGACGGCCCGGGAAGAAATAAAGTAAAGATCATAGTCATCCCGAAAGGAACGGGCGACAGACCCATTCCATCCAGGGAATTGCTATCGAAGGTAAAGACCCACCTTCTTGAGAGGAGCATGAACTCAATATCGCCAGATGATATTGATGTCGTTGAGCCGTCCTATAGAGAAGTCAGCATTTCGGTTAATGTATTCCCGGAGTCCATTGATCAAGCCGTTCCTCTGGAGAAGCAGGTCATGTCGGTGCTCAAGGAGTTTTTCCATCCCATTACCGGCGGACCGGATCAGACCGGCTGGGATTTCGGAAGATATGCCTATAATTCCGACATCTACTCTAAGCTCGAGCGGATTAAAGGAGTCGATCATATAGAAATTCTTCAGATAACGCCAAAACCCGACCAGGGGATCGCAGATACCGAAACCATATGCTCAGGTGAGCACACTATTATTATGAAGATGAGGACAAAAAGATGACGCTTCCCCTGGAAAACCTCGACAATAAGACATTTAATGATCTGGTCAATGAAGCAATTGCCAGGATACCGGTATATGCGCCTGAATGGACCGATCATAACCGTTCAGATCCAGGAATAACGCTCATTGAGCTGTTCGCCTGGCTCGCAGAGATGCAGATCTACGGCCTGAACAAGATCAATGATGGGAATTTTTTAAGCTTTCTGAAACTTTGCGGAATAGAGGATGACGGCGTTGCCCTTGAAGAAAAAATTGTGAAAGCAAAAAAAGGCCTGAAAGGAATTAACAGAGCGGTCACGTCAGCAGATTACGAACATCTGGCAATGCAGGTAGATGGAGTAGCCAGGGCCAAGGCGATACCCCTATTTCATCCAAATATGAAAGGAGATGTCCCAAATACGGTTTCAGCAATAATCTTGCCAGATAATCCTGACCCGATCACCATCCTTAAACCCATCGTCATCCCCAAACCAATAAAATACCCCATAATAATAAACCTGGCTAAGCCAAATTCAATTGGGACGAAAGACCTCTTAAGAAAGGTTTACAATAATCTCAATGCAAAACGCCCACTGGCCATAGAGCTATTTATTCTCTATCCGGAGTTCATAGAGATATCAATAACGGCGAAGATTGTCAAGCGGCAAGAGTATCTTGACGAGAATGTAGTGATTGCAGTTGCATCTGCGCTGGATGCATTTTTGGACCCCATGATCGGAGGTCCAGATGGAAATGGCTGGCCTTTTGGCAGACCGGTCTATATATCTGAGATTTACGAAGTTATCGACAATGTTGATGGAGTTGATTATGTCAAAAGCGACCTATGTCTGAACAATAGAGCGGCGAACGAATCTATAGAAATACCTGATCATGCCCTGGTTTCCATAAAAGATCTCATAATTAGCGTGATCAAGGAGGCTTAATTGTCTGAATTAAGATCCAAGACCCTGAGCGTTGCCGATGGTGACTGGAATCCTGAGGGATTATTGCCAATAATTGATAAATACAAAAATATAATCGGCTTGACATGCAAAACTTCTGAAGCTGAAGGAACGTGCAAGTCACCCACCATCGATAGCGGGCTTCCTGGATGCCGCTGGCATTGCATCGAAATTGATGCAGATATTCCTAAAAGCTCAAGCATCGAGATCTCGCTCAAGATTTCAGAGGATGGCACTAACTGGAAAGAGTGGCCCGGCGGCACGATCACACCCGAGGATCTGAGGTATGTACCGGTAAGGGCAACAGGAGGAAGGTATCTATCTCTGGAGATAAAAATGCGAAGGGGTGGAGAAGATGTTCCCGTCTTAAGGAATGTGACCGTAAATTACCCGAGGCCATCTTATCTGAATTACCTTCCTGCCGTCTTCCAGAATGACTCTGCCAGCAGAGATTTTCTTGAGAGATTTCTGTCCATCTTCGAGTCGGAGATGTATGATCTTGAGGAGACCATCGCCAAGGTACCGGTATTTTTTGATCCATCCAAGGCACCGGATAGGTTCGTTCCCTGGCTTGCCGAATGGGTCTCTCTTGACCTGTATCAGCTTCTGAGAGAGAGGAATCGAGAATACATTCTGCGAGCGATGGAGTTTTACAGACAGAAGGGGACCGTCAAAGGACTGGCCAGCCTCGTGTCATTCCTGACCGGCAAAGAATGCTGTGTCAAAGAGTACATGAACAATGTATTCCGTAGCTATGGGCGGGAGCACGAGGAGGCTGAAGAGATAAATTGCGGCAAATGCAGGCTCTTTTATCATAAGACGTCAAGAACTTTAAACATAGATCCAGAAGATAATGATATCCTGGGCAAGATGGGCACTTACCTCGATGAGGTTCATTACACCGTTGACACAAGCGCGATACAGCCTGATAGCAATGGAAGGATTCACCCAAATGTCATAGGGATCTTCATCATCCTCCCGGCTGGAGAAAGGCTTAAAGTGGATGAAAAAGATCTTCTGAAGATTATCGAATCATTCCTGCCTATCTTCGTTGTGCCCAAGATATTCATAGCAGAGAGCCCCTGGGAAGAGAATCTGGGCAAGGGCAAATTCTCCGATTCATTCTGGGATCAGATCCAGACGGCTCAGGATGAGAAGTTCGAAAAGATAAGAGGAACTTACAGGGATTCAGCAAGCTGGAAATGGCTGCTAACGTACATGAAGAGCAATAATGCTGGCAGCATAGGTGTGAATGGCATTACTAACGATCCATCTTACAGGACTCCGCACAGCGGGCTGGATACTGACCTGTCAGCCTAAGCGCGATATTATGATTAATATTTCAAATGAATTGAACCTGGGGTGGTTGGGATGAAAATTACCGGAAAGTTCAAGGACATCATATTAAGAGACGGAAAAATGGTTGCCGACAATGGATGGACATCCAATACCATTGTTGTTGATGAAGAGGATCATGGCGATTGCGGCTCCTTCCTGGTAGCTTTAGTTAAGAAAGAATTTAATGGAATCACCGGGATTAACTACATGGTGGTCGGTAGCGGTAGCAAAGATTATAAGGATTTCAAAGATAAGATTTCGAAAATAAATCCATTATCGGGCATAACGGTCTTTCAAGGCAAAAGCCCAGATAATTGGTTCTGGGCAACGGAGATTAAGAATGCAAACATGGACTATCTAGAGGGACCGGACGGAAATGAGGTAATAACAAAAAAAATTACCAATAAGCTGGAGATAAGAGTGACCTTTGGAAAAGACATACCTGTACCTGAAACTCTTTACTTTGGCGAATTCGCGCTGATTGGTAGCGACGGAGTCGGCACCAGTCTCAGCAAAATATTCTTTATAAATTATGTTAATAAGGGCATCATCACCAAACTCGCAAATGATACGATTTTGAGAACTGTGCATTTGACATTCTTAGGTTAGGGGGGAGATTTAATGGGAAAAAAATCTTATTGGTTTGAAGGGGATCAAAATGGCGATCAAAAGGGCAATTTCTCGAACAATGGAAAGGATACATTTGATCCCAAAAAAAGTTATACAGGAATCAGGCTTCAGCAGGGAGTCCCTTTGCTTGATAGAGACTGGAATGAACTGGAGGATATAAGACGCTACCAGGAGATGATGCTGCGAAAAACATATCTCGGAAATGGAACTCCAGACGACGGCTTTAAAATCAGCGCCTGCAATCCAGCCGGAATGGACTTTCAAATCAGCTACGGTAGGTTCCTGGTGGATGGATTGGAGGCCGTCAACGGACCCGACGAATATGAAAATTTTTCAAAATATACCGCCCAGAAAGATGAGCCTGCCCTTAAGCCGATCGGTGGAAACGAAATTGGGAAGTTTTACTATACAGTCTATCTCGATTTGTGGATTGATGAGATAACAGCAAGTGAAGAACCGGCCCTTAATAACAACGATGATATCAAAATC
>JAQVZT010000407.1 GCA_028708055.1 Methanothrix sp. | reverse complement strand
TTGCAGCAGAAAACTCTCCGCCTGAAAGAATGAATCGAGAGCTATCGTCAAGAACCACGCAGACCTCTTTGCCATTGAATCGACTGGTGTGCCAATCAAGATGAACTGCGGTGAGACTGTGCTTTCGCTCGTATCTTATCCAAGGCTTCCTACGTTTCTTTTTTTGTTTATCCTCATTGGCCAAACCATTTTCGAGAAGGACTTGATGGATCGCGTTATGCGGAATATGTCTGCCATATCTTTGTTCAATTATTTTCTCGATAAGCCTTGCGCCGGAATTTTGCTCTTTGTGGATTTCCAGAATTAGATTAACGTCTGACTCGCCAAGACTCTTCTTTGGGCGCCCGAACTTTTTTGGTGCCAATGGCTCCTTATTCTTCATCCAGTGTCCCCAAACACGATTTACTGTGCGGATACTAATCTTCATATCTTCAGCAATGATTTTGGAGCTAGTGTTATTGGTTTTTTCTCGGATTATGTAGTTAACCTTGGCAGCGGTCAGCTTTAAAACTTTGTTCTTTCTGCCCTTGCCCATGCCGCCTTGAAGTGCGTGAGTATATAAATGCCAAGCTTTTAGGACTCTACATGATCATTTAAACTTCGCGAGCAGCCTGGCATAAAACTCCCGCTCAGGCCCCTGAGTGGATCGCACCAGCCTGTCCAGAATCAGCTCGGGAGTGCTCTTGGCCAGGTAATTGTAGCGAGGGCTTCTGCTGACGCGCAGGTTGTTGTTCTCATCCAGCCCCTCCGCCTCAATCCCGTCCACCCGCACCGGCGTCTCCACATAGCGGCGCACGTCCTCTGCCAGGTGGCTCACGAAGACCGCCACACAACCCCGCCGGTCCAGCTCATCAAGCATGCAGGCAATGATGCGCGCCGAGGCTCCAGGCTCGGTGATGGCCTCAAGCTCATCCGCCAGGACCAGCTTTCTCTTTTCATTTTCAACCACAGAGAACTTCCTCATGGCGGTCTCGAAGGCTCCGGCAGAGAGAGTTCCCCGGCTCTTGCTGAAGTAGTAAAACTCCTCAAAGAGGGAGAGCCGGCTGGCCTTGGCAGGCACGGGCAGGCCCATGTGCGCCAGGATGACAATCTGGGAGATCAGGTCCAGGAGGGTGGTCTTTCCGCCAGAATTCACCCCGCTGAGCAGAGCCACCTTCTCCGGGTGACCCTCGCCACCCAGGGAGTAGCTCACCGCCTCAGGCCTGTCCAGGAAAAGGTGACGGCCATCCGAAAAGGAGAGACACGGCTCATCTGCGATCTCAGGGAAGGTGAGGCCCTCCTCCTGGGCAAACCGCCCCAGCGCGTAAGAATAGTCAAACTCCATCAGGGAATGAACCAGAGCCACCGCTTCATCCTTTTTGTCTTTCAGGCTACGGGCGATCTCTCTCTTTTTCCTAAGGCCCCGGCCCTCCTTGCGGCTCTGGAGCTCCAGCTCAAAGGAGCGCAACGCATGCCGGTCCAGCTCCAGAGGGTAGCTGACCTGCTCCGAGAAGACCTCGTCAAGCCATACGGTCTCCGACCCTGCCAGCTCCAGCTGGCCCGCGGCCCGCGCCTTAGCATCTTTGAGAACCTGCACAAAGACGCTCTTCATCTGCGACTCCAGGATCTCCCGCACTCCATCTCCCCGGCTCATGACCAGGAGCAGGTCAGAACCGCCCAGGGTCAGAGAGCTTTTCTCGATCCTGCTCTTCAGCTGCTCATTGGCCCAGGCTGCCGCCTCCTCTGCGCATCTGCTGAGACTCGCGGCAAGCTTCTCCAGCCGTTCCGCTTCCCGGTCCCCACCCTCTTCCAGCCTGGAGAGCAGCTTATGAAGGCCCTGCCATCCAGAAAACCCGGAAATGCCTGCCTCCTCAAGCTTTTGGGCCGCGCGGGCTGCCGCCAGCAGAGGCTCCAAATTCTCCCCATAAAATCCCAGGACCGCCTCCGGCACCAGATACCATTCATCCAGAGACTCAGCCCGCTCCAAGTCCTCTGCCGCCTGCCCGCTCAACTCTTCGCCGACCAGGCAAACATGGCTGTAGCTTCTGGCCAGGTCAGAGAGCTCTGCGGCGCTCTCTGCCAGATGCAGGTCGATCAGCCTGTCAAGACCCTTTGCCTTCAGCCTCTGAAATTCCTCGGCAGTGGTGGCGGCCACAGCCCTCTCCCTGACCCGCGCCGCGGCCTTCTCTCTCAGCGGCCGGACCTTTTTTAACAGATCTCCGAGGCCCAACCCCTGCAACTTCTGCGCCGCCCGGGTTGCCTCCAGGGCAGCCTTGCGATTTTCTGCTAAAAGCTCAGCAGAAGAGCTGGCAAAAAGGGTTCCTATCTTGAGCCGAGCGTATTCGGTATGAGCATAGCTTGCCAGGCGGGAGATGACGGCCTGCTGGATCCTGGCTGCTTCATCCGTGGCCAGAAACTGATCCGGCGCGACAGAAAACTTCATGCCCCGAGCATACGAGACCAAAAGGAGAGCCTGGCGTTCGCTCAGGGCCCTGCACAGTCCTGCTACGTCTGCATCCAAAATCGCTTGCAGGGCCTTTTCTTCATCCCCATACTGTTCCAGGAGGCGCTCTCTGATTCGAGAGCCTACACCGGGCAGATCCACCAGCTTCAACAATCCCATTTAGCCGGGAATATAATATAATTGTTCCGCCAGCGGTCCGGCCCCAGGAAAGAAGGAGATAAGATTGATATTGTGGGGAAAGAGTGGTGAAGAGTATAGTGAAGAGCGTAGCGAAGAATGTAGCGAATAGTGTGGTGGAGAGCATGCTGCTAAATCAATTACTGGACACGAATGAGGGCGAGGACGTTCTTCTCGCAGAAGAGTCCTGGCAAGACCTGATGGAGCTGCCCGTCACCAGGCAGATACTGCAGGAAGACCTGGATGCAGATGCCTGCATTGAGATAAAAGACATGGGAATTGCCCTG
>JAQVZT010000406.1 GCA_028708055.1 Methanothrix sp. | reverse complement strand
GTCGCTTTCATGAATATTGGTGGTATTCGCACCGATCTTATTTACAATCCGAGCAATAACGAGGGCGCAGGCAATGTGACTTATGGCGAGGCTTTCAGTGTGCAGCCTTTCGGCAATAGCATATATTCCCTGAATCTGACGGGAAGCCAGATCGATAAGCTGCTGGAGGAGCAATTCGACAATCCAGAAGTCGGGAGGAATAGCATCCTTCAGGTCTCCCGCGGCTTTTTCTATACCTGGAATAAGAGCGCACCCAATGGTCAGAAGGTCGATATCAACTCCATCAAGATCAATGGAACGGCCATAGATCCAGAGGGAAGCTATCGCATCGCTGCCAATCTATTCCTGGCGGACGGGGGAGATAACTTCAGCGTCTTCAAATCAGGTGTGGATCGGGTCTGCGGAGTTAGCGATCTTGATGCCTTTGTGGAATACTTCCAGGCGTTCTCGCCTGTATCGCCCGGAAAGATGGATAGGATTGCGGTCACAGGTTAGCCGGTCCATCGGAAAATACTGGCTGTGAGATCACAGGCAGGTCGCAGATCAGCTTGCGGGCATCCTGCTCAAGTGCGGCTGGGCCTGGATCATTTCGATTTTTAAAAAAACGGACATTTTAATGATAATTATTTCGGAATTGAGAAGGGTTTTTGGAACAATAACAATATATAGAGGCGAGAATGCGTTCTAAATGGAGGGATGAATACGAAGCTATTCACACTTAGCATTCTAGCCATTTTTCTGGTATCGCTTACTTCCGCCACCGTGGAGCTGGGCGGCCAAGCCGGTAAGGATGTTCTGACAGGTCTCGGGAATGGGGGCGGACTGTGGAATTGGGGCGAAGCTCCTTTAGGACACATCATCAAAGACAGCAAACTGATCGCAGGGGCGTGGATCATGCCTGATGATAGATCTTCTATGCAGACGCCGCTCCAGGCGAACGGCATAGGCGAAGGAGGACTTGCGAATGATCCCGATGTCAATGAAATCTCATTTGATGATACGTATATACCGATAATATTCGGTGGCTATCTTACCCTACCAATATCCTACAGGGGAGACCTGGGACAAAAGGGCGCCAAGGGCATCTTCGACATCAGATGCTTCAAGGCACCAAACGAGAACGAGTTTCCTAGAGTTTATGGTGCAGCTTAGCGGTATGTGGCAACGATGCAAATTGGCATTCAATTCATATCAGCTGCGGTCCGCCCCGAGCGTATTTCGCATCGTCTTGTACCGCCAGCCAATCGAAATCATTGAAGCTTTGAGGAGTCAGTGCGAAGTAGGTCGGATTTAATTTGCTGGCAGAGCGAACCGGAAGAGCCGCGATTTCCGAGGCGATAAGCCCCACGCCTTTGTGAGTGGGAATGAACCTTCCCGGCCCAGGCACAGCGGTCAGACGTGCTTCAAGAGTGCCTGCTTCCGGCTGGCCAATGCCGTTGCCATCAGAGACTCCCACCGCAGTTCCTATGACAGCATAACTCTGGCCGAAGATCTCATTTAGGTGCGCTCCTGCCGGCCACCAGGCCAGCTTGGCGCTGCCCAGCTGCCACTCTGCCTTTGTGCGCTTTAGATGGCTGTTGTGAGCAAAGGCCAATACCTTTCCCCGGCTACGCTCTTGGGAGACCACGTATGCCAGGTTATCCGCCATCATGGCGTCACGCAGGCCAAGACATTCGACTATCCTTTTGCATGGCTCAGATTTTCGCGCCAGAGCAGCGTGATAATTGAGCAACTGCCGCGCGATCCTGGCGTACTGCATGGCTTCCAAATAGCGATTCCCCCCGCTCTTCGCCGCCAGCTCAGGACGGCGCACTTGCAGCTGTGCAATGAGACCTTCTACCTCAATTCGCAAGGCTGTGGCGGCTGGCGAGAGACCTATCGATTTTTCGGGGTCCATCGTGGCAGCAGGATTCTCCCAGTCGGAGTCCGGGCCGAGAAGAGAATCGATGCGAAGGCGTTGCTCCACGCAGCCGGCGGCGTCGATCGAGGCAAGGTAATCCAGAACAGAATGCAAAACCTGGTCAGGACTATCGGAAAACATCATCTCGGTCGGACTGTCGAAACCGTAGAATTGGAGCTTGATGCGATGGGAGGGATCGGCATTATACTCCCTCATCCACTCCACAAGCTCTCGATTGGCATCGAGCTGGCCGAAGCCGTGGCTAAATCCCGCCACCCGCAGGGCGTCATACGATGCCGGGCCGCGACCGGCCACGTACTCGTTCACGGCGCGCGCCCGCGGGAAGCTGCTCTCCACGGCAATGGCGCTGTAGCCGTGCCTCTCCACCAGGCGCTGGAAGAGCCGGTTGCGCAGCATTAGAATGTCCTCGCCGCCGTGCAGTGCTTCGCCAAAGCCCAAAAGCTTCAGAGAGGGGTCAAGCGAGGCCATGACCCTGTCCACAGAGAAGCAAAAGGATGTGGGCGAATCGAGGGAGAAGGGAAAGGCTTCATGCAAAATCCAATCGTCGAGGGTGGTGTAAACCGGGTCGGAGCTTTTCTGAAGAGATAGACTTTCTTTCATTTTCTAAATCGCTTCCACCTTGCTGTTTCCCAACTCGTCCTCCACCACCAGGATTGTGTTGTCAAACTGGCCCTGCACATCGCTGATGTGGCTGATAGCGATGATCTGGGGAAATCGCTCCTCAAGGCTTCTCAGCATCTGGATCATCTTCTCTCTGTGCTCCTGGTCCTGGCTGCCGAAGACCTCGTCCAAAATGAGGAAGGAGTAGCTTTCTCCGTCCGGCCCGAAGCGCATCAGGTACTCGCTGATGGCCACCCGTACGGATACGGCGATCATGTCGATCTCGCCGCCCGAGTAGCGGGAGATGGGATACCACTCGCCCCCGTCCTCGACCTGTATGTTGAAGTCATCATCGATCTTGAGCAGGCTGTACTTGCCGGAGACCTC
>JAQVZT010000405.1 GCA_028708055.1 Methanothrix sp. | reverse complement strand
TATTCAATTGAAGGAAGACATGTCTATGACATATTCACCCATGAAGATAACGGCAGGAACAGGCTACTTTGCCGCAAACCCCGTAGATTACAGCTCCCTGCTGAAGGAAAAAACCTGGGTGAAAAATTACCGTGCCGGCACAAGCATGCATCACGAGGTTGAATACGCCCATGCGCTGGACAAGGAGCTGGAAATCAATGCCAAAGAGAAATTCAATTATACCTACGATCCGGTTTGGGAGGGAATGGGCTACACTCAGATGAATATCAACGAGGACGTGACCGACGGCAAGGCCCATATCGGTGTCCTTCAATCTGATGTAGACTATGCAGGAAAACTCGCCAGCGACAAGAAGACGCCACTCATGGATTTTACTTCATTGAGAGGACTGGGCTCCGGCATACTCAGCAGCGCCTGGAAGAGCCCAGTAATTGAGATAGATGAGGACTACTGGGGAACCTCCCATATAGAAAAGACCATGACGCTTGAAGTGCCATATTACAAAAAGACCTCAAGCGAAGACTGGTTGCCATGCTGTTCCGGCGGCTATCTTAGCATGCCAGCCAGCTACATCGGAGATGCAAAACTTAAATCCGCAAAGGGTGTCTTCGATTGCACCTGTTTCAAAGCACCTGGTCAGGCAGAGTTCCCGAGAGTCTATTGAAATAATATTACTATTTTTTTAAACGTATTGGCGCTGGTGATGCCCCCTTTCCTCCATCGGGCTGCATTACCAGCATCAATTAATCATGAAATCATGATAGCAGATCATGATGGCAGATCATGATGGCAGATCATGATGGCTAATCATAATGGCTAATCATAATGGCTAATCATAATGGCGACTCATAATGGCTAATCATAATGGCTAATCATAATGGCGACTCATAATGGTGACTCATAATGGCGGTTTTCATTCTTTCATCCTCGAATAATTCACGCATGTGCATAATCCTCTTGATCGGGCTGGAGCTTCCATACTTCCATAACATCCTAGTTCGTTTTCCGTCGCTTCTGTTGAAATGCGATATGGATTAAACCATGCTAACAATACCGGGTGGATGATACCTGATTTTGTATGTCTCTATATACTTTAAATGCACAAGATTTATGGCGAAATCAGGGTCCACCATAATGATGAATGATAAGTGATTCTGCAACTGGGATGCTCTCCTCCGAGGAAGCAGACGCCCTGCGAGAGGACGGGTGGATGGCCGCGGATCTTCATGTTCATACTCTTTTCTCCTCAGATGTCATTCCTGTTTCATCCTTGCGGCCTATGAGATTATTTCAAAAAGCAAGAGCGAAACACATGGATTTCGTAACATTCACCGATCACGACGCTATGGCTGCATATCGTAGCATCAGCCCAAAGCTTGAGGGATTGGTGAGGGGCGTGGAGATAAAAATCAAAGACATAGAACGCGTCGGCCATACCATTCATATCAATGTCTATGAGCTAGATGATAGTCAGTTTCATGAACTTGAAAATATTGCCCTGCAAGGTGACCTGCTCAGCTTCCTGGATTTCCTGAAGAGCGAGAAGCTGCCATTTGTCTACAATCACCCATTATGGTTTGAAGCAGGAGAAAAACCCAATCTTGCAGTCATACCGGATCTCATCAAGCTCTTTCCCGTCCTGGAGTACAATATGCACCGCATCAGGAGAAAAAATGAGATAATAATGGAGTTGGCCAGAAGATATGAAAAAGGGCTGATTGCATCTACAGATACACACTCAGGCATGATAGGCCACGCCTATACCCTCTCTAAAGGAAATGATTTCAAAGAATTCTATAATAATATTTGCCTGGGAAAATCATATATCATCGTGAAGGATTTGACCAAGCAATATCTTATTCAAGAGATGAATGCCTGGCTGGATATGATATCCGGGCAGGAACCGATCCTGAAAAATAAGAAGATCTGCACGGGAATGAGGTATCTGGACAAATTTATCGCTATTATGTCCAGCGAAAAGTTCAGGGACTTTCCGCGAATGTATGGGGCAGCTCTTACAGGCGTATATAAAGCGGCTAATTCCGGATTGCCTGCTGCACTCTATATCTGGCGGGAGTGTTCCAGTGCTTTTGAGATGGAGAAGATCCTGGGGCCCAACTGCGGCAATTTAGATTCAATATAAATCCAATAGTAATATTACCCGTATCCCGCAGCATAGTCATTTATACAGGAAATTTGAGCTTCATGCCGCAGCCAAAACAAAAGGCATGGACTGTGCAAACCAGAACGGTGCAGATGACCGGCAAGTTGATAAGAGAGCGCTCTTCCTTGTGTCTGCCAAAAAAGAGATATAGTTGAGCAATTTTATATCAGGTTGTAAATTGATATGCAATCGTGTTAGCCTGTATGGAGTTGGGCAGGCTCGTGCCTCTGACCTTTTTAGATACAGGGATTGTGCTCATGGGATTCTTTATGGCAACTGGCCCGCTGGACGGGTTTGTGATATTGGTTTGATTCGTGACATTTGTATTGTTTGCAGGATTAGGCTGATCCATTGCATTCTTGGATAAGCTGCCTAGAAGGAGCGCTTTTCCATTATTTGCGCCTCCTTCCTGTATCGATTCCGCCATGCCGATAATTAAAACGAGAAGCATAAACCCAATTAGGAGTCTCATAAATCAACCTCCAAACTACCGTCATGGGCTCGTGGGCAAAAAAGGATTTGCTTACCCTCATCTAGATGAGGTCGCGCTTGAGGTAGTAATTTTTAGATCCAACCAGCAAAACATGATAGTCTCCCGGCTGTGTCGTTTGCAGAGACCCGAAGACGGCTACGTGATCGCCCACTGCAATATCTGGATCAATAAATCCTGGCGGATATTCATCCGGATTCGCGGAGGTCATATAAACCGAGATGTTCATCCCCGCCATATCGGCAGGTCCGATGGTG
>JAQVZT010000404.1 GCA_028708055.1 Methanothrix sp. | reverse complement strand
CGTTTCCATCCCCGGGAGCAGGGATGATGTCTTGAAGACGCTACAGGACCACAAGGTCTCCGGCGTTCCTGTAATAAAGAAGGGCGAGGTCGTGGGCATGATAACCAGGACCGACCTGCTGCGCAATCGCGATGAGGACCAGACTGCTCTGCTTATGTCTCGTGATCCTGTGGTGATAAGTCCGGACAAGAGCATAGTCGAGGCTTGCAGGCTGCTGATCAAGCACGATATCCGGCGGCTTCCTGTGGTGGATGGCATTAAGCTGGTGGGCATTATCACCGTTGCCGATATCGTCCGGGTGGCCGCCGACCTGGGAATAAAGGAGAGCATACAGTCCTATTTAGAGAAGGAGACCGTGGTGCTCTGGAGCGAGATGCCTCTGGCTGTAGCCGGATCTATTATGGAGTTTGCCGCAGTGGAGGCCTGTCCTGTCATCGATAGCAGTCTCAAGCTGGTGGGCATGATCTCGGACCGCGATCTCATCAAGACCAGTATTATTGAGGATACTGTTGAGAAGACGGATATGTCTGCCAATGATGGTGAAGACACCTGGATGTGGGACCGGGTGATGCAGAGCATCAGCAAGTATTACACCGTTTCGCGAATCAAGCTGAAGAATATTCTCGTCTCCGAGGCTATGGTGCCGCCCATCACTGCCTACAAAAATGATGAGGTCGGAAAATGTGCGGCTGTAATGCACAAGAATAGAATCGACCAGATGCCAGTGGTCACCTCCAGCGGAAAGCTGATGGGGATGCTCAAGGATAAGGACATCTTGATGGCGCTGGTGGATTACAGCCAAAGGGCGACGGTGTGATTGAGATCTTTTTTCAGCTAAGTGGATGACGGCGGGCTTGCTGCTGCGGGCAAGCAAAGGACGGTTTCCGCCGCCAGGCACCTAAAAAAAGAGGAAACCAATTGCCGATATCCAATTCAGCCATCGGCGGGCTCTTTAAAAAAAACTAAACACGTATAAACTGCTGTTTCCAACGCCAATTTATCTCCGGATTAACGCCCCATCTTATCATGTAGCGCTGAACGGAAATCGGTTGTTCGCCCTGTGCTGAAACCCACCCACTTGGCGTAAATCCAATCGGCTGTCTTTGTACAGAATCACGCCACGGCACACATTTAAACTGATTATCCAATTCTCCAGGGGTAATAGATCCGTCACCAAGTGACAGGTATCCACAATTTCCGCATACAAGTGCGATTTTTTTGCGCTTTGATATCATGTCAAATATCCATTGGCGTGATATTTCATTTGTGGCACCACAAGCGGTAAAGGCGCATTTCCATTTATAATTTCCATCTACCATGGCCATCCTCCAGGTGACTTTACAGTCTTATGTTCTTAACGTTTGTTCGTATATAAATCTTTCATCAAAGTTTATTACATAGTAAATATATATACAGTTTTTAAAAAAAAATGATAATCAAACTGGAAATCTTCCCAGTTTGAGTGGAGTGACGCGCGTCGCCTTTATGGGCCCAATTGATGTCCCATTTTTTGGCCGCACATTGAACGCGAAAATCTTATCTGATTTCAACTCATTAAATGCTGCTGTATTCATCAACTCCAATCCCCTTCTCCAATCCCCTGGTCCAATGGCATCTGTGACATTACTTCCAAAACCAATTGCCAGATCGCTGTCAGTATCCTTATCTATGACTTGGTCTGGTGAAATATCCGGGTTCTCAATTCCTGCCGCTAAATCACTACCGATTTTGTCTTGCATCTTTGTTGCATTAAGATCTTGATCTCCCGATTCTGCATTAAGCTTTAAATCCACATCGATTTCTTCTAATTCTGACAACAGCTGACGCTTATCATCCTGGGCAGTTTTGGTGTCCGTATATGTAGAACTTAATGAAAATTGGCCTTCAACATGAGTGGACGCAAGATCGTTGCCTAAATTATTGCCTCGGATATTCCTATTATCTAGGATATTTTTCAGGGACTCATCCATTTTCCCATCCGCAACCATATTAAAATATGATGCGACGCCAGATGTGTCATCAATTTTTATTAGGTTACTTGATGCAATTTTGCCTCCTGAAAAAGATATTCCATGATTCACCCCATAGGCATCCATGTTCATTGAATAGCTATTAGGTTCATTTTGATTTGCCAAACTGCCATTGACTTCGTTGATATATCTGGAGAAGAGCCTAGAGTAACCATAATCTGATTCGAGAGTTCTTGTATAGGCCTGATCTCCGGATCCTTTCGCGGAGTCTTGAGCCAACTCATCATTTGTCTTGGCGTCCAATTTTCCAGATAACTCAATCTTTTCATTGAATACAAATGCAATAGAGCAAGATGATAGTAGAACAAATCCAATTATGAGCAAAATTACGGACCGCATATTCCCTCACCTTGCATAATACTTGATTGATTGCTATTAGAGACTTTCCATGTAATTGTTGTTTTTGTGCAGTCCTAAGAGCTTATAGTGTCTAGAATTATTTTTATATTTCCTGTCTCATTCTAGAATTGAAACGCACATGCGTCCGGGCAGATGATCACTGACAACGGATGGGAAACGACATCTTCCGACGTTAAATTCAGTTTCCCCTTTTAACCTCTGAAAAAACCAATATCGAATTTGTGATTTCCGCGGCCATCGCAGGCGTCTTCTGCGTTCGTTTTCTTGCTTACTGGACATTGCGCGATATATTCATCTTGTACTCTGCATACAATTGCTCTGAGTTTGGGAGTCGTCTACATCAGCAGAGTCCAGTTCACATACCGATTTATCTCTAGCATTATCCTATCTTCCCAAAGGCAAATAAACTTGTACGCCTTTTCCCCGTCGCATGTCTCGCTTTATTGTGGTTCTCGGCACCACCTCCCATTCCGGCAAAAGCACTCTTGTCGCCGCCCTCTGCCGCCTGCTCTCTGATCGCGGC
>JAQVZT010000403.1 GCA_028708055.1 Methanothrix sp. | reverse complement strand
TGGCGGGCGAGTGTCTTTGCAGCATCATTTTCCGGTTGCATTCCTGGCGAAAAAAGAATGTTCGCAGATATATAGCTACGTATGGTGATTTCCTGCTCTCTCAACAAATGCTGCAAGAATTCATAACGATATCTGGAAATCTTTTTATATCATAATCTTTTATTATATTGCGGTTAGTATGTTCGCCACCCATAGAAATGCCATCTTTGGATTGATTATAGCCCTCAACCTTGCAGGATTTTCTTTAGCTATGGATCTTAGCCTAAACAATAATAGCAGCAAGTCTCTACTGGAAACAACCCTGAAGCTAAGCACGGATTCTTCTAACCTGACCCGCCACGTTGTTCGCTCCGGTGATAGCATACAGGCTGCGATCGAGTCCTCTTCGCCGGGAGACATCATAGAGGTGCATAGCGGAACTTACCGAGGGAATGTCAATATAACCAAGCGCCTTGCAATTAGCGGAATTGATGATGGCGATGGTTTGCCTGTAGTGGATGCAAATGAGGATGGAAGCGCCATTACGATCTCTGCAGATGGTGTATTAGTGGAGAGCCTGATAGCAGCAAATTCGTCTATCTCCGGGAAGCATGAACTGGGTGCAGGAATAAAATTGACTTCAGATAATTGCATTATTCATGGTGTTCATACAAACGATAATTATTACGGCATCTATCTGCTCAATTCCAGCAACAACACCATTTCTGAAATCAACGCCAGCAACAATAAAATTGGCATCAGTCTAAAATCATCTCTTTCAAATTTGCTTCTGGGAAATACTCTTCGCAGCATCGGTTCGTATACCGGCATGGATCTGGACTTCTCCGATAATAATACCCTTAAAGGCAATGATCTCCTCAACCTCAGCAGCGGTATTCGCTTGAATTCATCTGGTGATAATCTGCTACTGGAAAATGATTTTGTTGGCATGGGATCCGGTTCATGCATTCGGATTATCTACTCCAGGAATAATACCCTTTCAGGAAATAACGCGAGCAATTGGGATTATGGGGTATCGTTCGTTTCATCGACCAGCAATAAACTTAGCAAGAATTCACTGGTCCAGATCAAGAAAAACTTCATGATGAATGGCAAGAGCCTCTCAGATTTCGATAACTACATAGATGAAACCAACCTTGCAAATGGCCGCTCTATCTTGTATCTCCGGGATGCCTGCAATAGGATAATAGGGTCTAATGATGGGGGATTAGTCGGCTGCTTCAATTGCACCAATGTCACCTTGCAGGGTCAGGGCAATCAAGGTGGCGATGGCATTCTCATTGTCAGCACCAATAGTTCATTGTTTGCGAAGAACAACCTGAGCATTCAACTTTATTTCTCCAACAACAACTCTATCAGGGATAGCAACGTGAGCAGCGACGATACCGGCATTCTCCTTTTTTCGTCCGGCAATAACACACTGGCAAACAATATCGCTCGCGGCTGCAATTATGGCATCAGCCTGGAGTCTTCCCGCGACAATGATATAATTTCAAATAACTTAGCCAATAATGAAAAGTCCATTTCTCTGAAATCATCTGATAATAACTCTTTGATGGAAAATCGCGTCTTAGGCGACGAGCAGAGTATGGGCATTGAGCTGTCGACTTCGAAGAATAATACCATCGCTTCCAGCAGCTTGAGCAATAACAGATGGGCAATGCGCCTATCGAAATCCGACCATAATACTATCTCTGGCAACAATTTCAGTAATAACGAAAATGCAATCATAATGACTTCATCTGTTAAAAACTATATATTGGGAAATGATATCCTTGGAGACAAATATAATGGCATTGAGTTATCCTCTTCGAAGAATAATACCATTGCAGACAACAACTTGAGCAATCATGAATCTGGAATACGCCTGATGAGATCCGCGAATAATCTTATAATCAACAACAATTTGAGCATAAATGAGAATGGAATCGAACTGATCAACTCTGCCGATAACTATCTACTGGAAAATAGTCTCCTCTGTGATGAGTGGGGGACGGGCATAGGTCTTATGGGCTCCAATAATAATACCATTATTCGAAACAATGCCCGCAATGGTGAATATGGGATGCATCTTGAATCATCTCTGGATAACCGTTTGAGCAATAATACTATGTTTAATAACAGCTATAACTTTCAGATGGAGGGTTATTCTCTTTCCGATTACGATAATGAAATTGAGCGAAGCAATATGGTGGACGGACGGTCCATATATTATTTAAAAGACGCAAGAAATGAGACGATCGATCTGTCTTCGGATGCTGGAATGGTTGGCTGCTTCAATTGCACGAATATCGTGATACGGGGTCTGAGCGTAGCCAATGTCGGAACTGGATTGGGCCTGTATGGCACAAATAATTCGATACTTGAGTCGAATAAGATCACAAATGCAACTGATGGGATATTTCTATATCATTCAAATAATAATACTGTCAAATACAATTCAATCAGCTATAGCGAATATGGCATCAAGGTCGTATACTCGGATAATAATTATTTCGAGGGCAATTCGGTCAGCAGGAATCTGACTCAACCCATTGTCTATAATGAGCTGGACAATAACACTTTTTTCAACAACTCTGAGAATGCAATTGCTGATGTATCATTGTATAAAATAGTATCTCATCCCCCATTGGCGGAAAACGATGGGCCAGTGCACACGGAGAATGGTCACGGCACATCTTCCGGGCCGACAACCGGTTCTTCGATTTCCGGTTCATCGTCGAGCGGGTCTTCCCATACATCCACTAAGAGCTTCCATGAGAAGGATTTGGAAGGAATGGGGGTAGATATACCTGCCACCATCCCGAAAAAGCCTACTGCTACCGAGGAGATGAAACGGCGCTACTATGAGGAGATCGAAAGCCTGGAATGGGGACAGATCGTCTTCACGCCTCCTGTAAAGATGTGGACGGGCAAAG
>JAQVZT010000402.1 GCA_028708055.1 Methanothrix sp. | reverse complement strand
TTGATATGAACGAAGCGGGAATCGATGAGCAGGCGCCGCAATCATTTTTTCCGTCCCTGTAGTGGGCATTGCTGTTGGACCAGGGCACCATTATTTTTTTGTCCTGGTAAAAGCCGGCCAGGTCCGAGAGCCAGCCGCCGCAGCAGGCCCCGGAGTCGCCGCAGCCGCCGTTGTAGTTGGAGACGAGGTACTGAACGGACAGGCGGTCGGAGACGCCCTTCTGGCGGGCATAATCCAGCTCCATCACCCCAGTTCCCGCCCAGGCCCAGCAGTTGCCGCAGGTGCCCTGGTCGCGCTCCGATGGAGTGTACTTGAGCTGATCCAGGAGATTGAAGGAGGCTACGGGTGCGGAAGCCATTTTACCTTCGATCTCTGGGCTGAGGTAGGCTCTGGCGGAACTATCGTACTGCCCGGCCCAGAGGCTGGCCTCCCGCTGGGTGGGGTGCATGATCGGATAGGTGCGCGGGGCGGGAGCGGCGCAGGCCTGCGGCGCGAAGAATCCCCAGTCCAGGCCGGAGGCGCTCTTATCGGTGAGCGTCACCTCATAGCGGCCCGATCCCGGCATCGTCAGAATGCTGCCGGGAGTTGGCTGCACCGTCAGTTCATAGCTGCCTGGAGAGAGGTTCTCGAAAGCATACTGCCCGGATTCGTTTGTGCTGGCAGAGGTTGCGGCATTTCCTTCCAGGGAGAGGACGATGGCGATATTTGCCAGGGTCTGCTCACCCGGAGTGAAGAAGCCGTCTCCATTGGCATCCTGAAAGGCGGTGCCGGAGAGGGAGAGAGCGGCCGTGGCCGGCAGTGAGAATGATAATAGGAATAACAGCACAGCTAGGCAGAAGAGATGATTGCAGGATTGGGGAATCATATTAACACACCATATATATTTAGACTGAATAGAGATATAAAGTTTTGCTGTGGGTTTGGCAGGTCCGCCAGGTATATGGCTTTGGAAATCTCAGAGAATATGGGCGATTTTTTATGAAGAAGACGGCAAAAGGCGGGAAGAAGGGCGAGGAAGAGATGAGGAAAAGGCTGAAGAACAGCTTGCCGTGGAGCCTGTCGCGGTGGGTGGCGAGGGTGCTGAAAGAGAGATGATAGTAGCAATTGCAGACTAAATCCGTTCGACATCCTGTCCAGGTTATTCGTTTGATTTTTCGGGTGCAAAATAGAAGTAGATAAGTGCTGGCAAGAGTATTAAAGAAAAAAATGTTAAATATAGAATAATTAACAAATTTTCAAATTGAACGAAATTAGTCGATATTATATACGTATCGCGAATGATATTAAAATAAAACACGACCCATAAAGCGCAATAAATTCCTGCAGCTAATTCGAATTTTTTAGCGTATTTCTTTAGATTTGATAGTTTATCTGTGGCAAAAATTGCAAGCAATATGCTTAGGAACGTTATGCATACACCTATTATTGCGAGGTAATTCAGTTCTTGTTCGACAATGTCAATGGATGAATAATTTATTGCTATCAACATAATAATATAAAACCATAAACCAGAAATAAGGGTCCATTTGACAATAAATTTTCTTTGTTGTTCTTCACTTTCTTTGCTCAGAGATAGTTGATGCAGATAATAATTGAATGTGCACGATATTGCGATGAGAATCAACAAGAAGTATATAAAATCTGATTTAAATAATATGTATTGAAAAAGGATAGCGATAACTAAATAAAAAGCGAGCCTATGACTCACTTTAAAAGAATGGCTATTGAAGGAAATAAAGGACAATAGTATTGCGACTAAGATAAAGATCGAGTAATATATGCGAAGAGTCTCTTCCTGATGTTCTTCTTTAGGCCAATTGCTTAACGGAATACTCCAATTTTCCCCGCCATCGCTATCTATAAGGTGCAATTTCAAAGAGGCTATTTGCGTATGCCAATCAGATATATCTATATTCTGTTCGAGAGGATCTTCGTTCATTAATATGTTCCCATTATACTCATGAATGGCTTTTCCATTTTTGCATAATGACCAATTAACGAGAGCGCTATCATCATCTTGGACTACACATTTAGCAATCCATTTTTTTTCGTTGAGAGCAAATTCTTTAATGCCTGGATTTTTATTAATGATCCTAATC
Organism: Methanothrix sp.; assembly: GCA_028708055.1. Classification (GTDB taxonomy): domain Archaea; phylum Halobacteriota; class Methanosarcinia; order Methanotrichales; family Methanotrichaceae; genus Methanothrix. Next base: position 833 of record JAQVZT010000402.1, on the reverse strand, counting down.
GGCGATGAAATCCTGTTGCCAACTGGCTTAATCTCTACAAAAGATCGATCCGTCAAATCAAATGTTCTGTTCAGCTTACATTCTGATGTGGGTGAAATGTTGATGGTTATCTTTGTTAGATATCCTTTGCTTTTGCTATTATTATCAAATAATGGTACATAATACCCCTTAAATCCACCAGGCAATGTTACATTATGGGGTTCATCTGATTGAGTACCTATCCCTGATGGATAGATTACATTTGGCTTATATTGTTGAGTTTCACATAAGTTGAAACTATTATTTGCCTTAAATATGAAGGATTTCTCACCAGTCTTGCCACTGCAATTTAGTCTATATTCGATTTGTATTATCTCATTTCTCAAATATACTCCTTTATCGGGGAAAGCAGTTATATTTTCGATTTTAAAAATTGCGGGCGGGCTTTGAGAATAGACTATATTCAAGCCGATTATTAATATAAGCGCCAATGCTGCGAGTCGCCCTATTGATCTATCGCAATGGTTCTTCAACATATGCAATTCACCTGGCGCAGTCTGCTGAATCTCTCCCGCGAAGATACATTATCTTGCATGCGGTGGTGTTGATGATTTCGCAATCTTGCGTACTCAATAGCGCATAAGCGCATTCCGATGTTGGACCTTCATGAACTATCCCATAGGTGTACAAATTGTGGTTCGTATCATTTCTTAATTCTATGCTATTGTTATGAATCTCGAACGCACCCAATGGTGCATTGAACCAAAGCCCTACTAAATAGTGCTTACCTCTCGCCGAATTATTTGCATACGTGCATAGTTTGCATCCATCAACGATATCTTCAAATTCCTTTG
>JAQVZT010000054.1 GCA_028708055.1 Methanothrix sp. | reverse complement strand
CTCCACATCTGACGTTCAGCTCTAATTTCGGAAGGACTGGATGTCCCTCTGAACATGATAGCGGAGTGCTCTTGTCATCAAATACAACAACATTCAAATTGACTTTTTTTGCTCTTTCAACAATCTGTCGATTTGGTGTGGCACTTAAAAAGACGAATTTCTTAAGACGAGTTCTCGGGTCATTGCTCATTTCATGCATCATGAAGAGCAGCATGTCGCTTTGCTTGACGGATGCTAAATGAAACTCATCTACTACTATCATATCAACGCTACGAACCGCCTCGCGTATGTTGTGCTCGTAGTAAGCATCTTTGAGCGCAAGCATTAGAATATCTGGATTTGTCAGCAATATCAGCCCTTTGCCTCGTCCCTTGCGTATGATCCTGTTTAGGAGCTGACCCTTTCGCAAGCCCGTTTCACCGGGATAAATGCTCTTTTCTTTATCTAAGAGATCACTTGTAACTGCCTGAATATGATAGTCATTCCGATTGTACCTATCTCGATTGTTTATTATAAAGCGATCAACTTGATTTTTTTGATCGAGAACCAGTGCATTTGTCGGATAGACCGCAATGACCTTCATTTTTGTATCAAGCGCCGGTTTCAGCCAGGATATTGTCTTGCCTGATCCAGTCGGGCTGTGATTAAACAAGAAAAGCGATTCGTTCTCTTTGATCCTCCTTTCGCTCTCGATTTGATGCTCAAAGCCCTTTAGGCCAGAAAGATATTCCTGGTCAGTCAACTTTAAGCGCAATCCATCCAGATCAACCAGGACCGCTTTTGCATCGTCTTCTTGAGCAATGTCGCCTGAATTCATCTTTTCGCCTTCAGAAATTCCAATTTATAAGGGAGAACAACATCATCTTTCTTTCCATCCAGTGGAATTCTTATGAATTTTCCCTTATATCGTCCCTGAATGATGAGTGGCACCGGCCTCATTCGAATTGATATCAGGTCTCCCAACGGTATTCCATCATAGTCGTAAATTCCAAATGGATGATTGGTGAGAAACTCTCCTTCATTTACAATCCCTTCGATGATTCTTGTGCTGACTCGTGCTTTGGATCTCTTCTTTCCTAAGCGAATGTATCTTGGAATCTTTGCAGCCAATGAAGAAGCTTCGATCTCATAAGGCAAGATGTAAGATGTTAGTAAGTTCTGCTGATCTAGAACCCTCTCCTTTCCGAATTTGGGGAGATTCTTGCCCTTCATGTCCCTTGGCAATTCTGCAGCTTTCCAATTCTTTACTGCATACTGATGAGGTCTGGCATTCCATTGGCTTGTGGAATGCCCGCCCAGATAACGCAGAGGCTCAGGTCCGCCCGCTGGTCTTTGGACTCTGAGGATCTTCCTCATGTACTCGCTAATCGATTCGGGCTTTGCTGGGGTGATGTAGAAGCTTTTAAAGATCTCTGAAGTCTCTTCAACATACGAAGGCTTGTTCCCGAAATTGATGTACTTGCCGGACACGAAACCGAATGCATGATGAAGCGCAGTGCTCAGGATGAAGTCTCCCGTATCCACAAGATCGCCAACTTCTCTTGATGCATAGAGTGTGCGGTCAAGGGTTTCGATAGAGCATTCCACCACCTGAATACTATCATTCATTCTTTGCAGCCTTCTTTTTACCCTTTGGTTTTTCATTCACCCGATCAAAGAACTCTTTGGCTTTTTCCTTTTGGATTTTCAGGGCTTCTTTCATGTTATCCTCTTTGACAAAGCCCACTAATTCGACTGTCTCCGCATCTGTTAGCGCCTTAATGTTCAGAGTTTTGATCTCATCATCAAATGATTCTTTAACCATCTGGCCCGTCTTCTTGATATCCAGCACACTGCTATGGAGCACCTTATTCAAATTCTCAGAGCTTACTCCAGCATTGCTGGCAGCCAGACGCCTTGCTGCATCCTGGGAAAGATAGAGATTGGCAGGGCCTTCCTCTATACCGAAATAGATCCCAAGGATGTGATTTTCCATCCTTCCTATCCTTGAAGTCGCCGCACCATAGCGCTTGTTCATCTTCGTTACGGCCAATACAAAGATGAGCTCTTCAAAGATTGCATCTCTCAGCGTAACCACGCATGGAAATAGTGTTCCAGGCATAATGAAATCAGGCTCTCGAATCGCTGTTGTTGCTCCCTTGGCAAATGCATCGCCTGGTGCATTCTGAAACTTCTCCTCCACAAGAACGCTTGAATCCCTTATTGAATAAGCTGTGTCATACATGACCCGAGAAGTAACAGAGATCGCTTCGTCGCCTGCTGCACTTCCATATAGTATGGACTCTGGGGATTCCTGATTCATTTTATTCACGTCCATCGTATCTTCGATTTGGATCAGGTTCCTTTGCAGCTCCTTTCCCTTCCTCCGGTCGCTTCCAGTCTGCTTGCGCTTGAACATCATCACTGGCGAGTACTCAACCAGGCCGTCGGCAGCGCTGATTCCTACTGTCGTGATATCAGCATCCTGCCCGTTAGTCGTGAAAATGGCGCTTGACTGCAATTCTCTCAATAGCAAGATATGAATATAATGAGCGCTTGGCTCATTTATCAAGTTCTCAACAAGTCCGGGTTTTATTTTTGCTTTAATATCCTCAATGCTCATGAAATCTCCTCCGCCTCAGATTGTATCATTGCTTTTCAGATTCTTGTTTTCCCAATATTTTCGACGAATGCTAAGAGTTGCAGAATAATAGCCATCTGCAAGGTTGTTGGCCATTTTTTTCAGCCGACCAGGCTTTCCATCGCAGATGCCGTTTAGAATCTCGTTTACAAATAGGTCGGCAAATTCATCGGCTTTTGCATCTAGGCCCATTCGTTCCGGTATGAACGCTTGATCATCTGCCATTCGATCCAGAGCTTTCTGGATGCGACCAGAGACCGATGCCTTGAAATCGCATCCTGAGAGATCAACACCCCGAAGTTCTGTAATTGCTTTGACAGACTCACGAAAGAGTCTCTCCACCGCGTGAGGTTTGTAGCCTTTTGGCTGAGCGATTTTGAAACCGATCTCCGCCAAACGACAAATCTTATCTGACTCATTCATCTTTGATCACCTTTTTAATCCGTCCAGGAATAACGCTTCATCGAGCAAGTATTGAACAGAATTCTCGTTTTCAGATCCACGGTAAACCATTTTCAAGAGATACGATCCTGGAAGCACTTCGTCTCTCACAACTCGCAAGAACTTTGGAAATAGAGAGTCTTTCAGTCCGGAGCTGTTATAGCCAAGTCGAATCAGTGCGCTGGCGGCCTTGAGTGCATCCTCAAGTCTAGAAAGTGGTATCAGCTTGCCGTAGAAATCAATAACATGAGAATTGATAGCATCCAGCGCAACTATTTCGTTGAAATCTCTGCCACGCATTGTTGTAATGGGCGAATGGCTTACTACTACTCTCATCCCAGTGTATGCCGCAATTATCAATGCGATATAGACTCCAAAGAAATGAAATTCCGTGTTGTTATCGTGAGGTTTATAGAAAATCATGCATGCGTTGCCGATGATATTCGGATAACCTTGGGCCATGTATTGGGTCATGCTCATTCCTTTTGATCCCTTTTCATCGCCCTTTTCCGAAAGGACTTCAATCCAAGTATCATATATGTTCGAATTAATATCTAATTCAGTTGAATCATGGATATATTTAAATCCGAATACTTTTTCAGCAAGTGCTGCCATCCTCACCTTCTCAGAACCGGAGAATTTTGAGAGAATTGTATGGATAAGATCCCACGATTCAGGAGTATGGAAATAGTCAGGAATTAAATGATAATAAATAACTTCGCCTGGTATTTTTTTTGATAAATCAGATCCATTTAGTCTAAGAACCAACTCCACGCTGCATGGAATACATGCATAAATATTATCGGGCTTCACTTTTCCTGCAAATACCCTATTGCTAAAGTTGAATTTCAGGAATGAATTTACATTTTTCATATCATCTTGACTGTCAAGCAGTGTTCCTCGATTGCATAAATTACAAAGCTTTCCGCCTCGTCCACCTTTTTGATATTCTCCGAATGAATCACTTAATTTCGACTCATAATTTTGCGAAATTGTCCCATTTATAGAGAGGATATCATGAAGATACTCCATTAATTCGTCTCTGTAGATGCTCGTCTTATTTGATACAAAAGTTTCCCATTCGTTTAATCCCATAAGTCCATTCCAGATCTTTTGAAATAGGATTTCTGATGCGTTCGATGGTGGAAGATCCTTTAGCCTGTATTTGTCATAATATTCATCCATAGCGTATTTAGCAATCGCATAGGAATACTCCCACTTGCCACCACTGGTCAATTCCTTTGAAACATCATCTGAAACATTTGCTAGAGATGCGGTTACATTTTCTGGAATACCCCAGATTTCACACGTCTTTAAAAGCGCTTGCTTATTGTCTCTGAAAAGCTCTGAGATAAATGATTTATGAATTGTATTGACAAGCCTTGCATATTCCACAAGCGCCCTTTTTTCATGTTCAGATTGCTCGACATTTAAATTGGCGGCATTTAGAGCTCTTGTAATGCTATTTAGCATGTCTTCACTCATCTTGCCTTTTTTCTCCATGTGAGCAGTGGTAGTGGCCTTTTCGATCAATGCACTTATCATCTTGCGTGGTCCACTGAAGAAATAATACTCGTCACTAAGTCGATAACAATTTATATTTCCTTGAAGTTCCACTTTTTTGCTTATTGACATAGCATCCGAGAGAGCAGGTTGGGAATGAATGCTTTCTTCCAATGCAAGATAGACAGAACCAATGATATCATTTGTAATTTTTGCGTTTTCCGCCCCTTTTGATAGATACACGCAGCCGTCTTGATAAGCCATCAGCATTATCAGGCCTTTCTCTTCAAGAACATCGGCTACAGACTTGTTGATTATTCCGGATAATATGCCTTTGACATCATCCAACCTGTGATATTGAAGACTCAATTGAGAATCCGCTGAATCCTGTGGGAATCCATCCCGAAGTGCTGTCAATGATCGTGCAGAGACCGCCTCCTCCGGAGATGCGCAGCTGGCCATTGTGTCCATGAGGTAAAGGAATGGCTCCAGATCCATGAACCGAGATGTTCGCGCCCCGGAACGAGAAAATCTGCTCTTATGGAGTGCAACGGCAACAGAAAAATAGTCTTCATCCTTCAAACTTGGAGCAAAGTCTCTCAAATGCATCTCTTTGATGAATTTCATGAACACTGATGTTGGTATTTCAAATTGATTTCCCATCGTGTCCGGTAATTCCAATAAATCATTATCTAATTTCCACTCTCCATACTTCAGTTTATGAAGATCATGGACCACGAAGAGAGAAATGCATTCTCGAAGACCATCGCCGTCAAGTGGCCTTGCATTGAGTTTGTCGAGAGCTTCGTTAAAGCTCAAAAGAAAGAGGATTCCATTTCTAATGTGATTAAGCATGCTCTGATCAGTCTTTCCAAATTCCACGCTCTTGGCAGGCTTGAACGCCATACCCCATTCAACAAGATGAATATCCACTGTTTTGAGGTATCCTTCAAATAGTCCCGATTCAGGCCTCTCGGAAGAGGTCTTTTCCAACCGGTCTTCCATTTCCTTCAATCTCTTACGATCTCTAAAAATATCCTGCAATGCATCAGAAACCATTACCTCTCCCCCTCCCACACTCTCGTCTCCGCCTCTCCCGCGCTCTCGCTCCCCCCGGCGCCCGCGCGCCCGTGTGCGCACCCATGCCCGTGCGTGCGAGCCTGCGCCCCCGCCCTCATGCCCGCGGGGCGGCCTCCGGCCGGGCAGTCGCAGCCGGTGAGCATTTGCCCTCCATCAGGCTGGACATTCTCCATCATTTCCGCCGTCAAAGCGGCGGACCTTTGACGCACTTCGCATAAAACCTGACCGAATCCCAGGCACTGATTCGGGATTAGTGCAAATCTCTCAGCCATTGACACCACTGTAACCTCCAAACTCATATAAACCTGTCGACTAGTGCAATAATTTCATTTTTATGCAATTATGGCTGCCAGCATTTGAGATGGCGCAATCATGGATGATCTCCCGGCCTGAAGTTCAATGCAACTCTCCTTCACCTGTACTTCAGCGCAAACTCTGATTCGGACATGCTCAGAAACTGTATCCCCTCCACCAGACTGATGAGCGCTGGAATTAGCGTCCAGCAAAAGGCCAGATAGAGCAAACCCATTCCCGTCCTTCCCAGGTAGAACTTGTGCGCACCAATGCCACCGAGAAACAGTGCCAGCAGCGCGGCTGTGGTCTTGTTGTGCTCTCCGCCGGTGGCAGTCGCCAGCCTGGCTCCGCATTTAGGACAGGCCTCCGCCCTGGCGCTGATCTTGGCTCCGCATTCACTGCAAAACTTGCTCAATTGAGGCGAGCTTTCCCCGGCTGCTGCTACAGTCGGCTGATCGGACGATGGCACGTTGTTTGTCGTCAATGTTGCCGATTCATTCTTTTCTTTCTTTTCATTCGTTTTATTAGATTCATCTATATTCATATTATTAGTTTCCTGCAAATCAACCACCTCTCCGCCTACAAGCAAAAATCGCCTGCAGGTCTTTAGAGGGCAGCCAGCCTTGAGACTGACAACATGATTCTTTCTAACAATATCTGCCCAAGTCGCCCGTAATTTCGACACCCAGGGCTGCTATTGAATTGGCAGCATCCTGCAGCAGTCCATTCTCCTGCCTGACGCTCAAGTATGCAGGCTCGGGAAAGCAAGCGGCCAGGACCGGGATCTACAATGGCTATTGTCTATTGGCTATTGGCCATTGCCTTACCGAACCGTCTCACCACTACCTCCGGCGGCCCCGCCGATCTTCACCGCCACCGCTCCGCACCCCCGGGACACGCTGCTGCCCACCCCGCTGTACTCGGCAAACCTCGCCAGAGCCACAATCCCGTTGGCAAGTCCCTGCGGGGCGTTTTTAGCGAATGTGTACCGGCAGCGGCCTGTGAATCCCTGCTTCATGATCGGTCTCGGATGCCCTTTAGTCCTGTCCAGAACCGTGTTTACTACTACGCTATGCGTTTCGTAATCCAGCGGCCTCTCGATCATGAAACGGGCCATATCATCCCGATCCATGCTCATCCTCATATTCTCCGGGCAGACCGCATTCCATTTTGAGAGCAGCGATGAAAAGACGGCCTCACGATGCGGAAACATCTCAAATACCTTTGTATTCTTGTACTGGATGCATGCAGGCGACTTGAACTGAAGATCAAGGCACGGCCCCCCGTCTGCCCTCTCTCCTGCTGGGGTTAGCAGCTGCTCAAAACCTGCCGTTGAGCTGGCCAATTCCTCTACCCGCAGCCCTCCCTTCTCCAGACGGAGGTTCTGCTCCCTCAGAACCAGCGGCGAGATTATGGAGCGAAAGATCTCAACCTCCTTGGGATCGGTTATTCCAACCTGCAGATTATATTTTTCCGCAGGACTGACGGCTTTGTGGCGCGCCCTCTCTGAGCGGGAAAACCTGCCGTCCAGCGGTCCCAGGGAGATAGAGCCGATGGGCGAGTCGTGCGTGTGCCTGGCCATATCAGGGTCCGCTTTTTTCATGACTGCCAGAAGGGCTGAATAAAGCTGATAGCCCTCACTGATAGGCATCTCGAAAGCAGACTCGGGCCGGAGGGTCAGTGTGATCTTTTGAGGCATCACACTGGCAATACATCCTCTTCCATTTAAACCTGTCGATTCATGCATTAATTTCACTTTTTAGCAATTGATGAATAAGAGAGACGAAATATTGCAAGTTATCCTGATGCCTGCAAACACATCAGATGCATTCCGACGCAACTGATACAGGGAAAAGCATTTATTCACCAAATCAGCACAATTAATTGATGAAGACCTACATCTCCCTTTCTGGCTTCGATACCTCCCAAATTATCTCCTTGATTGTGAAATACGGCATCGAAGGAGGAGACCGGATCATCCTCATCCGCCCGGAGGTCGAGCCGGACGATCGCGGCGAAAAGACCGTTCAAGCCATCCGGGACCTGTCCGGGCAGATAGACAGCTCCATCGACTTGCAGATCCACCGCGTCAATCACAGAGACTTTGAGGGTATGGTCGTCTCCCTCAAAGACCTTCTGGAAAAGTCCGAGGGCCAGATCATCGCCAACCTCTCAGGTGGTCCCAGGGAGATCTTCCTCGCTTTCACCATCGCCTGCCTCGCCGATGCAGGAAGGATCTCGAGGACCACAAATTATAGCGATATAGATAGAAGCCTCCGTGAGATCACCCTGCCCAATATCGCCGCCACTCTCGAAGACCGGCAGAAATCCATCCTAAGAGATGTATGCGAAAACGGGACTACTACGATCACCGATATTGCAGAGCGCCTGCATATCTCTGAGAGCACCATCTCTCGCCAGGTCTCCCGCCTGGCAGATCTCGGAGCTTTGAGCGCCCAGCAAAAGGGAAAGACCAAAGAAGTGAGAATAACTCTGACTGGAAAGATCCTGCTTTAGCCATGACTCAATCCACTCACGATAAAAAGATCCTCCTCGTCACCGGACGGCTGGCCGAGGCCCAGGTCAGAGCCGCGGCCAGCGGTGCGGACGTACTGGTCGCCGATCTCGATATAGCCGCCTTCCTCACTCCTGAGCTATTGCTCTCCGCCTCCCCCTGCGGCTACGATCTCATCCTCATTCCCGGTGCAATTACCGCCGACTTCCAGGAGGCTGAGCGCCTTCTGGACACAAAGATCCGCCTCGGCCCCAAGAATGCCGCAGACCTGAGGGCAGTGCTCCGCCGCCTGGCCGGAGACGACAGAGATCAGATAGAGCTCTCCCGCACCATCCCCGCATGCCAGCTTCTGGATAGGAACGCCAGAGATGAAGCGCTCAGCCGGCTCATTGAGCTGGAAGAGAAGGCCAGCTTCGCCCACCTCATCAGAGGGGTCAAGATCGGGGGAAGCTCCCGCATGAAGGTCCTGGCGGAGATAGTCGATGCCACTCATTATAGCCCGCAGGCCCTGGCAAGCCGGGTCCGCTACTACGAGGAGCAGGGTGCAGACATGATCGACCTGGGACTGCCCCTCAACGCCCTTCCTGAGGATGTGAAAGATGCCCTGCAGACTGCCCGGCGGGCCACAGACCTTCCCATAAGCATCGACACCGTGAGAAGCGACCTGATCCTGGCCGGCCTTCAGGCCGGAGCGGACATGATCCTGAGCCTGAACGGCAGCAACCTGCCCCAGGTGGGCAAAGCCGTGGCCGGGGCGGGAACTCCCGCCGTGATCATTCCCGGACCGGGCAGCTTTTCCCTGGAGGATAACCTGAAAGAGGCCATCGCTTTAGGAATACCGACCATAGCGGACCCGGTTCTCGACCCGCCTTTGCAGGGGCTGGCCTCTTCTCTGCAAAGGTACCTGCTCTTCCGGAAGAGCCGCCCCAGGGTCCCCCTATTCTTCGGGGCAGGCAATGTCACTGAGCTACTGGACGCCGATACGGTGGGGTCAAACGCCCTGCTCGCCGCCCTGGGCGCGGAGAGCGGCGCGTCCATCCTGTTCACTCCGGAATACAGCGGCAAAGCAGCAGGAAGCATCCAGGAACTTGCCACCGCCTCAAAAATGATGACGCTTGCCCAGGATCGCCAGGCCCCACCCAAAGACCTTGGCCTGGACCTGCTCATGCTCAAGGAGAAACGCCGCCGGCAGGTAGAGCCCATGCCCGCGGGTGCCATTGAGGCAAAATCAGGCCACACCTTCCAGCCGGACCGCTGCGGAAGCTTCCGGATATCAATCTCTGCTCAATCGATACTGGCCCAGACAGGCAGCACAACCGTCGCGGGACGGAATGCTCGCGACATCCTCAATACTCTGATCGAGATGAACCTGGTAAGCCGCCTGGACCATGCCGGCTACCTGGGTCGCGAACTGGAGAAGGCAGAGATAGCTCTTCGCCTGAAAAGAAGCTATGTTCAGGACGAACCGCTCTGGTCCTCTGAGAAACATTAAATATTGGGTATCGCGACATAAGCGCGAATGAAATCTACAGGTAAGGCTTTTGCTATCTTTGTGGGCGTTATCATGATACTGTCCGCCTTCGCCAGTTTCGTGCTGAGGGGCGGAGACGAAAACCAGAATGCCGTTACGGTATCGGGCCAGGACTCCTTGCAGACCTTTGGGGTGCAGGGCCGCTATGTGGAATGGGACTTTAATGGACTGCCGGACGTCCTGCAGATGTCTCCCGAGAGCACAGTCATGGCATACTGGATCAACCTGAGCGCATCAGAGAACCTGACGCAGGCTGCAACTGCCGCGCTGCCTCAGTCCGTTGGTCTGAATTATGGAGACCAGATTTACGGCAACAGGATCGAGAAGCTGGCCGATGCGGTCTTCAACGGCACCTGGACTGAGTTTCATGCCATCAAGCCATATCGGGTCGGCTACAATGGCCTGGTGATACCATACCAGGACTATATGATGATTCCAACAGGAACTGATTATGCCATAGTGTTCGGTGAGCCGTCCCTCTTCGGCTCACAGGATTCAGTGCGCCAGGTCCTGGATGTGATTTCTGGCGGGCTGTCCGCACAGAGCTTCACACTGGTTGATGATGATCAGGCAGACATGCAGGTTGCGGCTCTGGGCAGTGGCGGCGCAAGCATGCCTCTCTCCGGCGGATACAGGGAATTCTACCTGACGGTAAAGGCCGAAAACGGCACCGCCCAGGGTTTTGACCTTAACGCCCGGTGTCTGCAGCCCCAGGCAGCTGCGAGCGGCAAGATTGCAGAAATCGCCTCGCAGAACAATCTGAGCTACTCTGCCTCAGGCTCAGAGACAGATATCTCGGGACCCGTGACCCCGGAGAATCTGCAACGCGTGCTAACGGCTCTTCTCGGGCCGTAGCGCAACCTTTTTACATATGGAGCTAATGGCAGTTACCATCTGAATCGTCTAACTCGTTAGGCGTTTTTGCGATGAATGATGATGGGCGAAATGCCCGGAAGGAGATCAATTATGGCAAGACCAATATTCGTAAGATTTGATGTTCCAGCTGAGCTGGCTGTCATGTCTCTTGAAGCCCTTGAACTGGCTCGTGACACAGGCAGGATCAAGAAGGGAACCAACGAAGCGACCAAAGCCATTGAGCGCGGTGTAGCCCGCCTGGTTATAGTCGGCGAAGACGTCACCCCGCCAGAGATCGTGGCCCATATTCCAGCTCTTTGCGAAGAGAAGAAGACGCCTTACATATATGTCAAGAAGCAGAGCGAGCTTGGTGCCGCAGCCGGCCTCAGCGTAAAGAGCGCAGCCGCCGCGATTGTTGAGCCCGGAAAGGGAAAAGAGCTGCTCGATGAGATAGTCCAGAAAGTGGCAGCTATTAAGTAGGTGATATCCGATGGAGGATGAGAACGGAGTAGCAGCAGAGGTCATCGAGGTCATCGGCGTTACCGGCATGCATGGTGAGGCAACGCAGATAAAATGCCGTATCCTGGAAGGCAACAACAAAGGCCGCATCATCACCAGGAACTGCATGGGACCGATCCGCATGGGCGATGTCCTGATGCTGCTCGAGACTGCCAGAGAGGCCAAGAAGCTTACCAGCAGGTGATGGAAGATGGAAGCTAGAAAGTGTTCATTCTGCAACAAGACCATCGAGCCGGGAACTGGCAAGCTCTATGCCAAAAAGGACGGCACGGTATTTTACTTCTGCTCAGCCAAGTGCGAGAATAACGTAGCCCTTGGCCGCGTAACCAGAAGAATCAAATGGGCCCGAAAGGGGGCATAAGGCCTGGCAGAGATAGAGCGAACCTTTGTCATGGTCAAGCCCGACGGCGTCCAGCGGGCGCTCATTGGCAAGATACTGCAGCGCATCGAGGAGAAGGGCTTCAAGATTGTAGCCATGAAGCTCGCCCTGATGCCCGTGGAGAAGGCCAAGGCGCACTATGCTGAGCACGTCGGCAAGAAATTCTATCAGGACCTGGTGGATTTTATCACCTCCGGTCCTTCCGTATCAATGGTGGTTGAGGGACGTGGAGCCATCGCCGCCATGAGAAAGATGAATGGCGCTACCAATCCAGTCGATGCCGTCCCCGGGACCATCCGTGGAGACCTGGGCATCGAGACGGGACGCAATGTCGTGCATGGCTCAGATTCAGCCGCCTCTGCGGCTCGTGAAATCGCCCTGCACTTCAGCCCGGGCGAACTGGTGGATTACAGGCGAATAGATGAAGCATGGCTTTACGAATGAGATCAGGCAGAGTGCATCTTCTGCCTCCTCTTATCGGAGCCTTTAA
>JAQVZT010000401.1 GCA_028708055.1 Methanothrix sp. | reverse complement strand
AATTTCAAGACACCCTGGCGGGACTACTTTTTAGCCATCTGCTTTATCTTATCCCATCCGGTCCCTCCCGCTCTCAGAGGGTGATCCAAAACCACATCTATGAAGCTGAAGATGACGGGAGCATAGACCGCATAGAAGTCGCGAGCAAAGGACATTGCCTCCCCCAAATCCTGGAAGTGGCGGGTCTCCATCTCTTCGCCAGTTCCGGCAAAGACAGTGCTTATGCTGCTCTTGGCAACGAAACTTGACATGCCGCATGAGGCCTTGGGAGGCTGCACAGCATCGATGTTGACCGGCACGCATCCGTAGCATTCGTAAGCATAGCGCAATAGTTCCTCTCGCCTCTCCAGGCCATCCAATCTAGCCTCCTGAAGGATCTCATCATCCAGATAATCGAATTGGGGAATGATCCCGGCATCGATGACGTATGAAAAATCAGCATCATCGCCTGAAGGGTCATCTGCAGCCTCAAGGACCAGAGCTAACCCCACCGATTCGCCATAGCCGAAATTGCACCGCCAGCGGTCGCTCTCCAGGTAAAGCTGCCGCTCATTCAGATCTGTTATGCTAAGCATCGTAAACATATTATTACTATTGCATAATAAGCTTTTTTCACTGAAGAGGACAGGCATTTTCTGGAGAATATTCATGGGAGTATTCGGGGATGCGCGAGCTTTCTATTGCCTTGCAGGCTACTGCCTTAATGCTGCACAAGACTGCTGCGAGCCGAGCATCCAACCATATTGCTTTATTGCCCACCAGCGGAAATGCATTTTATAGAATGTCAAAGAAGATGCCTGAAGAGGATAACTCAATTTCGGAATCTGGCTCGTTTCTAACAAGGCGTCAGATCGAGGTACTGAGACTTCGCTGTCAGGGCCGCACTCAGCAAGAGATAGCCGAGATCATGGATACAACTCGTCCCAACGTCACAAAGCTGGAGCGAAGAGCCTATCAGAATATAATGATGGCCAGGAAGACCATTCGCTACTGGATGAAGATCCAGGCACCTATAAGTCTCACTATCTGCAAAGATACCGAAGTTCTTCATATACCTGCCATGATCTTCGAGGCAGCTGACATTAAAGGAATACATCTTCCCGTCAATTCAATCGATCTGATAGTCCAGCTGAAAGCCAAAGCTCCGTTTCTTTTCAATAGAGAAACTCTGCCCAATGATGTAACGATCTTTGTCAGTCGCGATGGGCAGCTCCTGCTGATTAACAGCACTTATTGATCAGGATATTTCTTATGGTCTTAATGTTAATATTAATTATATTATTTGTTGCAGTCCTTTCATGATCTGCATAATAGTATGTTCATTGCTTTCTGTGAACTCAAAAGGAGAGCATGTGATGCATTTGGAGTAGAGCGGCACATCATCATAGCGATAGAGAGTGCCTTCACACTCTATGGCATCAACAACTCCGGGCAGGACCACATCTGAGATCAGAGTTATCGGAGAGAAGAAAGAATCAATAGAAATAATAGGAATCTCGGCCAGATATTCCATGCAATCCATAGGAAGATGGCAATCAAGGCCCGAAGAGATCAATAGAGCTGCATCCACATCTCGTTCTCGCAAGAGGTCCACCGCAGTATATTCACCCGGATTGTAGCGCGGATAGCCTTGGGAGAAATCCAAGCCGAATGGATAGCCAAAGAGAGAAGTGGCGATCTGATGGAAACCGCCTGTATTGCAGTGGCCCCTCAGGGAGTTCAAGACGAACTTCGTAAAGCCATTTAGCTCCTGGACGAGTTTGATAGCCAGCTCGACATTGCGATATTTTCCACAGGAGGATGCAAATCCGGATCCAAGGTAAATGACACCGAAATTGCACCCTTTCATCATCTTCAGCAATTCTCTCATCTGAGATACGCATAAGCCGGTAATCGACTCTGCTGAAGGATGCGGATCTTTGCCATGCAGCAACGCAAGCAATGCAGACAAAAGCTCAAAATCGGTATTCGCCTTGAGTTGAATATTTAAATCGGAGATATCGGAGAGCTTGGTCCTGTTACAGTTGATGGTTATAATCTTTCTATCAAGCCGTCCTCTATTGGTCCAGTAGCCTCGCGGATAAATTGAATAGCGAGACATATGCCTCGGCATGGATTCCATCGGATCGGCATCCCAGTAAATCGCCAGGTCCGATCTGATTTTGCTCTGGCCCGCAGTAGCTCCAATTCCTCCTGCCTCCTGTACTCCCATGACGGTAAGTCCATCGCTTACGGATGCAACGCAGTCCACTACTCCACCCAGAGACTCGCCTAATAGAAGCCCTGCTTTCATCGTTTCGCATGTGATATCGCTACCCATGAAGATAAGTGGACGCTTTGCTGATGATAGTATCTGACAGGACTTCTGCAGAGCTTCATTCCAATGCGCTTTCTTTAGCTCCCCCTCTCTCCTTATTGATGCCTCTCTGATCCGGCGATCGCAGATAATCTCCTGGAACCTGGCATTGCCCAGCTTGCAGGCATTGCCTACAATCATCCCCGTCTCATTGAAGTCGATCTGTATGTCATCACAACAAGCTCCGCAGGCTGAGCAAATCACATTTTTCAGCATTCTATACTCTCCAGGCTTATTTTTCAGGGTTCTTCAAATCGAAATTCATCTCGTGTCTTCCAAAAAAAGAGGATCTAATAGTACCGTTCTTTGTAAGCTTCAGCCTTCCGGCTTTTTCGATAGCTTGAATATCTACGCCATCTGAAACCTCAAGCAGGCCCATCTCCTCTGCAATATTGAATAGTCCCACTCCTTCCGCAGTTCTGGTGATGACGGAATTCATGCCAGGAGCGCTGCCAATATTGCCTACAGAAATATCCGATAGCTTCGCTGTAAAATCGGCGCATGCTTTGCAGCCAATCTTGATATGCTCTGCAAGGCGGTGCAACGGAATCGTCCTTGAGCCACCTCAGCGCCTGTCAATGGTCATTT
>JAQVZT010000400.1 GCA_028708055.1 Methanothrix sp. | reverse complement strand
AAACATCATTTATGCAGTCGGCGCCAAGGGATAGGGCATCTGCGGCTATGCCGGACCTCTGTGTGTCTACGGAGACTGTGATATCCAGGTTTTCCAGAATATCCTTGAGCGCCGGAAAGAGCCTCTCCCGTTCCACAGCCTCACTTATGGCAGGAGAGCCGGGAGCAGTGGAGACTGCGCCCAGATCGATGATATCCGCGCCCTTCTCCTGCATGGTCGTGGCCAGGGCGAGAGCCTCATGGGGGCTGGCTACTGAGCCCTTATAGAATGATTCCCGGCTGAGATTGATCACGCCCATCAGACGAACAGGGTAGCTGTCTCCTACCGGTACTGCTCCCAAAATGCCTTTTATCAATCCCAACACCTCACAATCCGAAACATATGATCCATTCTCTCCAGGCTACTCCGAGAGCCGCAACAGTATTCCAGTTCTTCTCGCCCTCTCAATTGCCGCGTCAAAGAGGATCAGCCCCAGGACAAGGTAGAAGATGGCCAGAATTATGCCAAGAGCCAGATGATGTGGCCCTGGAATAAATACTGACCTGTAGTACTCCAGGAAATAGGTCAAGGGGATGGCTCTGGCCAGCGTTTGCAATATCGGCGGCAGCACCTCGACAGGATAGTAAATTCCGCTGATCAGCAGGATCATGCCGCTGAGGCTCCAGGCGGCAACATCCGCTTTCTGGCCAAAGGTGAGAATGGATATGCACACAGTGATGCCGATAACTGCCGCGGTGGCGAATACTCCTGCCAGAAATATCAGCACAGGCAGAAGGCCGCCTTCCTGGAAATTGAAGCCAAATAGAGCGGAACTGACCACCGCCAGAATGAAAAAGACGATGCTGCCCCTCACAATGCCGAAGAGCATTGCTCCAAAGACCAGGTGATAGCTCTTAACCGGGGCGATAAAGGTGTTCTTGATGCTCTTGGACCACATGTCGAAAAGGAGAACATAGGCCACATCGATCTGAGCGACCTGCAAGATGGTAAGGGCAATGGCTCCCACCAGGAGAAAGGAGACCATTGAGCCGTCAACCTTCAGGAACCGGGTGAGCAGGCCGATGGAAAGCAGGCTGATCATAGGCCAGAAGAACAGCTCGAAAAGGGTAAAGACATTCCTTCTGGAGATGAGCCAGTTCTTGTAGGCGCTCGCTAAATACCTGTTCAGTTCACCTTGCCAGTTCAAGGAATACATCCTCCAAGTCAGGCTCTCTTATGGTAATATTAAGGATTTTTGCCGTGCAGAAGTGTTTGACTATCATGTCCAGGCTATCCTCGACTCGGTCGATCACTATCTCCAGGCGGCCACTCTCCGATTTTATCCCCAGAACGCCCGGCAGGGTCTGAAGGGCAGCAATGTCTGCCGATCCCTCATAGGTGATCACGATTCGTTTCCCCAATCCCAGGTGCCTCTTCAAATTGCTGGGCGTATCCATGGCCACAATCCTGCCGTTTCGCAGAAATGCAATCCTGTCGCAGAGCATCTCCGCCTCCGGCATGTAGTGAGTGGACAGGACCACAGGGATATTCTGCTCCTGGTGGATTCTCTTGATCAGCCTGCGGGTCTTTATGGATATGTCTGGGTCCAGGCCGGTAGTGGGCTCATCCAGGAATAGCAGGCGGGGGTTGTTGAGCATGGCCTTGGCCAGAGAGAGGCGCTGCTTGAGGCCGGTGGAGAGGTTCTCAAAGGTCATATCCCTAAAGTCGCCCAGCTCAAAGGCATCGATCTGATCCTCCACCGCCTGAGAGAGCGCGGAGCCGCAAAGCCCGTAGAGCATTCCGTAGTATCGCAGGTTCTCCCGAACAGTGAGGCTCCAGGGAAAATTGGGCTTGGCAGTGCTGATGTTTATGACTTTGCGTATCTCTTTGCTGTCACGGCGGGCATCCATCCCCAGAATGGAAAGGCTGCCCCGTTCCGGGAAGATGAGCGTGGAGAAGATGGAGATTAGCGTGGTCTTGCCTGAGCCGTTTGGCCCGAGCAGGCCGAAGATCTCACCTTCCTCGATATCCAGGGATATATCATGAAGAACCGTGGCTTTTTTTCCCAGGAAGCTCTTATAAATCTTGCAGATTCCTGCCGCTTTGATTGGCTTTTCCGTCATTTTTCGCTCTGGATTGACTTTGTAGCTACTGTCCTGCTGTCCCTATCGCCTTCTTTTCCTTCGGCCTGCGAGCCGATCCCTTCGCCGCCATAATAGGAATGCGGCCACGCCGGCGATCACAAGGCCGGACAACGCCGATCCTGACCGGGCGAAGCTGCCTGCAAATCCGGCTTCAGAGAGAGTTATCCGGAAAGGAACAATTATGCTTTTCTCCTGGCAGATGATCTCACAGCCCAGCTGGTAGTCCTGAGGAATGGCATTTGCATCAGTTCTCACAAGGAAATCCAGTACACGAAGCGATCCTGGATCCAGATCCCCGAGAAATACCGCCGGGCTTTCTGCGTAGAAGGGGGGCGCAGCCAGGAGCCTGGCAGAGCAATTGCGCAGAGTCGTAAGGCCGTCATTGCTCAGCGCCATGCTGATGCTTTCGCTCGCACCGACACAGAGACGGGACTGCACGGCCAGAATATGCAGAGTTCGATCTGATCCCGACACAAACACATTGCAGGTAATGTTCTGCCGTTCCGCTTCGTAGAGAGGAAAAACCTCGCCGTTTTTTGCGCTTGCATCCACCTGGCGCTCGTAATCCAGGAGGAGAGGAAGAGCGTACCAGCCGCTGGCATTCTTCTCTGCGGTGATATTGAACTGCAGCCGGGCAGCGGAGCCCGCAGGAAGGGCGCTGAGGCTCTGCGAAGGATCTGTAACCCTGATGGAAGGCGCGCCACCGAGTGCGGCAACGATGTTCAGGGCGTCACAGCTCTTTGTCTCCGCCATCATCTCCTGCAATATGTCATCATGTGACCCGCTCTCATTGATCGGGATAAGCTCTTTTAGCTCGCCGCCGTTGG
>JAQVZT010000399.1 GCA_028708055.1 Methanothrix sp. | reverse complement strand
TTCAATCCAGCCATAACTGCATAGTGCAGGCTTTTGATGCCAATGCAATTGCGAGCGAGAGGCATATCCGCTTTGCCGTAGAGAAGGCACTGGCAGCTTTTTCCGAGCAGAGAAATGTCGCCAAAGATGCGGGAATGGAGATCATGCGCTACGCCGCCGGAGAGAGGCAGATTGAGAGGGCCCTTTTCATGCGAGTATCAGATCGCACGGAGAGAATAGCGCTGGTCCTCGTTGGCTGCCCACCACTTCCCGATGACCGGGAGCTATCCGGGATCATAGACCCGGATGGGAAGGGCAGCCAGTTCTGTGCAAAGTCCTTAATGGAGGCTTTTAATATCTCTTCCGAGGAGCTATCTGCCGTCGGAGAGGAGCGGATCGAAGACCTGGTCATCGAAAGGGTGGCCCTGGTGGATACATACCGATAAAACTGCAAAACTGAGGATGATTCGTAAAATGAAAGAAGAATTCTACACCGAGAAGCGATGGCTCAACTGGATGAACAAGGTCAAGGACAGCAACTTCAAGCTCACCGAGGAGGATGATAAGAACTCGGGTGCCGTCTTCATCTACATCATGGATGATGTGGTGCTCTCCTGCTTGAAGGTGATAGCCCGGTGCGAGCGCACAATCATAAACCCCGAAGAGGCCCTGGCCGAGATCACAGCCATCAGATCTATCGTCTTTTCAAATACCGAATCCATGGGCGAAGATGCTGATTTGATGCTTGAATCGCTCAAGACATCCCTTGCCGCGGTATTCGTCTCCAGCCAGCGCTACATCATCGGGGACTTCGATCGCGAGACTCCCCTGGAAGAGCTGGTGGCAAAAGCGGTTGCTGCTGAGAAAGAGGAGAACCTTGATGGCGCTTTTGACCTCCTCAGTCAGGTGGGAGCGAGGGTGATAGGCGGAGAGAGCCTCCCGGAGATCAGCGAGATACCCTACTGCATGACGGCAGAACTCATGGACGGAATTGATGCCATATCCGCCGCGATGCTGGGCGACGACAGCTACAAAGATGATGATGGAACTGAGGATTTGGGTGCGATCGACTAAATAGGTCGGGTTATTACCTCGCATCCCTTCTCAAGAACCACAACCGTATGCTCGGCCTGGGAGACTAGGGCCCCTTCGACCTCCCAGAGCACGGGGTATCTGTGCACGCTCCCGCTGCGCAGGAGCTGCATTAGTGCATAATCCGCCCTCTCGCCCTTGAGCCAGCGCCTGGCAAAGGGAAGCGTCCTGTACTCTTGAGAGATCTCTTTTAGAAGCGTTCTGGCCGCGGGAAGGCGCACCGGTCGCATGGAGGAAAGACCGTAGATCTCATTGATCTGGGCCTCACTGATCCTGCCCGAGCCATTGGTGGCAAAAGGCTCAATGGCGATGACATCTCCCTCCTTCAGGATGGTTCCCTTCTCCATGGCCTTGTTGGGAACGGCAGGCTCGTCGTGAGCCAGATATCTGGACAGGCCGTGGCCCGTCAGGTTGTAAACCGGCTTGTAGCCGTAGCCTGTTATGGCCTCCTCAATGACCTCGCCGATCTGGGCGGTGCTGGTGCCCGGCCCGATTATCTCCAGTGCCGCCTGCAAAGCGACACGGGAGGCCTCGACCAGCTTATCATGGCCGCTCAGATCTATTGTGATGGCTGAATCCGCGATATAGCCGTCCACATGCACTCCCACATCAAGCTTGACCATGTTCTCGCCAAAACGGGAGGCATCCTGGGGCGAAGGCGTGTAATGAGCCGCGTTTCTGTCCAGGGATATGTTGCAGGGAAAAGCAGGCTTTGCGCCCTTTGATCGAATTAAATCCTCCACGAAATTGGCCACATCCAGGAGAGAGATGCCCGGCTCTACTCGCGGCCCGGCTTGCACCAGCACCTCTGCCAGGATCGTTCCTGCTCTTCTGTATTTCTCTAAAACTTCTGCATCCATCGATAACACCTAAACGACGAGTTTCTTCTCGAATTGTGTGAGGTTTTGTGAGCCGCCCTTCTTTGCCACGACCATGTCCTCCATGCGTACCCCGCCGATCTCAGGGTAGTAAAGGCCGGGCTCCACCGTTACCACGCAGTTTTCCGGCAGAATCTCACCCGCCTCGCCCAGAGATGGCTTCTCATGCACATCCAGGCCCACACCATGTCCGGTGGAATGGGTAAAACCCCGTCCCTCTGTCTCCGGAAATCCCAGATCCCGGAAGACCTCAGATACCCGAAAGTGAACCTCTTTTCCTGAGATCCCTGCCCGAAGCGCCCGAAGACCCTCGACCTGCGCCTGGCATACCGCTTCGTAGATCTCCTGAACCCCGGGTGCAGCCTCTCCCTTGAGAACCGTGCGCGTCATATCGGCAAAGTAGCGGCTGCTCTTGCTGCGGGGAAAGATGTCAATGACAATGGGTGAATTGGCGGCTAACGGTCCGCTCCCTCGCGCATGAGGGTCCGCAGCCTGAAGGCCACCGGCAACAATGGTATCCGTGCTCTCGCAGCCGTCCTCCAGCAGGGATAGCTCAATGGCGCTGCGAACTCTTTCCGAGGTAAGAGGCAAGCCGTCGCGATAGAGCAGTTCGCCATGAATTTCGCTGCTTCGGATCATGGCAATCGCCTGGCGCATGGCCTTCTCGCAGGCCCGCTGCGCATTCTCGATGGCAAGGAGCTCTTCCTGCGTCTTTACCACTCTAGAACGCGAGGCAGGGCTCTCCATTACCGCGACCGCGAAGTCCTTGACCAGATGCTGGTACAGGCCGGCAGGAAAGCGAAAAGGAACTCCCAGATGCCTGATGCCGCGATCTCGCAGGAGATCTGCCAGAACCCGGCTATAGGCCTCTTCGGAATTTTCGCAAGTCTTCAGCTTTTCCCTGATCTGGTATTGCGAAGTGCTGACAATTTTGCCTGCAATGGACTCTTTTTCCGCCCTCCCTTTTTCCATGGAAGAGACGAGAAGCGTGCTCTCCTCCTGAGCCAGGA
>JAQVZT010000398.1 GCA_028708055.1 Methanothrix sp. | reverse complement strand
ACGTCTGACGTGGTCTTATCCGGCTATCAGTCTGCGGATATCTTCAGAGCCTACGAGGTGGCCAGGAAGGCAGGAGCGCCGATAATCATATGCAAGGGAAATGTGACTGAGAATGTCAATTCCGTGATAGCGCAAATGACAAAACGAAATGTTACACTCACCAAGGCGCTTCTCGTGGGCAAGATTGGATCTGAGTACATAAAGCCGCTACAGAGTGCAGCAATTAAAACGGAAGAGGTGAAAACGTGAGGCCGCAATATCTGATACTATTCATAGCAGTCATGTCCATTTCAGGGCTATGCTTCGCAGAGGACGCGCCATTGGAAAGAGGTGTTAAGGGCGACCTTGCGGATGTGGTTTTAGTTGGAGCAGACGATTGGCATGCAGCCATTGCATCTACTCCTCTTGCTATCTGGTCTGAAGAGAACCAGACGAAAACTGTACCCATGCTAATCCTACCCAAAGCGGTTCAGGCCGGAGACCGAAATGGATGGGTGGAAGAGAGCGATCTGCAGAGATACGGGGTCTACGCGATTCTCAGCACATTCAAAGCGGCAAATATCAGTGCCATAACCATCCATGCGCAACCCGGAGACCTGGTTAAATCCCTGGTTGATGCCGCACATAAAGACGGCCTCAAAGCCTACATAACCGCAACTCTTGAAGTTCCCGTCACCTCCGAGCCCATCTCGGAAAATGACATCAAAGAATTGCCCCAGGCAAGGAAAGCCATGCTGGATGAAGCAGGCCTCGACCTTGCCGTGACAGACGATTCAAAGACCGACAAGAGTCTTCTTCAGGTTGCCAATCCCGATATAGGGGGCAATGCAACATATTACTGCCCGGTGAACCCGGAGGCGAGAGAGAACCTCTACAATCTCATTGAAAAGCTCATCGACGACTACAAAGTCGATGGTATTGTACTCTATAATTTTGGCTTCCAGGATGGCAATTACTGCTACTGCAATATCTGCAAGGAGAAATTTTATCAGGATACAGGAATAGATCTCAGCAAGGCTAATAGCAATAGCTACAATCAGGAGAGATGGATCCAATGGAAACAGGATCAGCTCATGGAGATTGTAAAATATGCCCGCAATGTAACCTCCGATTTAGGTCCGGTGGAGCTTGGTGTCGCTCTTGATGATCCATTCGACCGAAGCCGTGGCTATAACTTTGCCGATATCTCAAAGATAACGGACTTTTCCATAATATCATCTCTTTCCGCTCAGGATGCGGGAGAGGTTTGCCTGCTCAGCAAAAAGCCGGTATATGTCCGTTTGGGCGCCGATTACCTGGGATATGTTCTCTCCACCATGAATGTGGATGGAGCATTGAAGTATATAGAGGATCTAGTAAGATCCGGATCATCAGGCGTATCTTTTGAGTATAATGTTGTCCATACGCCGGTTTGGCCGGAATTGCAGCCAGCATCAAAGGCATCTTTATGGCTGCTGGGCCAATTGGGGGGAAAGAGCCTAGCTGTAGGAAATGTCTCCTGGAAGTGCGACGAAAGAATAGACGCAAACAATAGCTTTGAGATGGCGGAAAAGATTAGCCGGTACTGGAAGAGTTCCCCGGGAGCAGTAATTGTGGGCGAAAACTATAGCGCCTCGCTCGTTGCCGCGCCAATCGCATCTTATCTGAACTGGCCGCTCCTATTTGTCGGCAGCAATCTGCCCAATGAGACGCTGGAGGCATTAACCCGTCTGAATGCAAAAGATGCAGTAATCGTAGGCCCGATCTCGCCAAATGTCAGAAAAAATCTGAGCCAGATGAATATCACTCTTCTGGAAGGAGGCTCGGAATTCCTTGTCCAGCAGATGATCAGAAGAGGAGATCAGCCGAATATGATTGTATTTGCCAACTCTCATGATTTCTCGCTTCTGCCTCCTGCGCCGAATCCCCTGGTGAAGAGAACGCTTGTTAGCGATCTGCTGATAAAGACCGAAATGAGTCCCAGCCAGATACCGGCTGAGGAGCTGGGAGAAATTGTCAGGCTCAATATTACCATGACCAATACCGGCAAGGATACCCTGAAAGGCGTGCGAATGCTGGACGTCTTCCCTATGGGTCGGTTTATAAAATGGCCCAGGCCGCAGGAGGGGGTGGCAAATATCACCGATCCATATACTGGACAGCCTTCTGATGCCATGAATTCATTCCTCAATGGGTCCATGCTTCGCTGGAATATTAACCGGCTTGAGCCCGATAAATCTTCCAGCCTTAATGTGGAAGTTGAGCTGCTCTATCCCATGGATGCAGGATGGAAAGAGAGGCTTGATACCGGAGCAACAGCCGCATACGAGGGATTTTCCTATAACCACACAATTCGCAATCTGGATGATGGGCCGGTAATCAATCTGACCTATCCCACCTGGATCTATTCGGGAAGAACGAATATCAGCTGGAACCTGGATCAAGAGGCCAGTTACACTGCTCTGAACCTCTACAGCCCGGAGAAAAGATCCGGAAGCATCAGGATCACAGATATCAAGCCGGATAAGCTCTATGAGGTTAGAGTGCAGATGCTCACTCCAGGCAAATGGATCTTCAATATCGAGGCTGGCAATGGTTTTGCCCATAGAACAGAGAACTATACTATCGATGTGCGCTCCAATATTGATGCTCTGAATATCACTTCATTCAGCCATACCAAAGTCCCCCGTCTATCGATGGTTGCACCTGCTGCAGCGGCAGCCCGGAAGGGGATTCTGATGGATGTGGCCAAGGATCCGCAGAAGATCGATCCATTGATTGAGGAGCAAGGATTGAAGCAGAAGGTCGAAGATCTTATGCTGTCTCCTCGATATATGATGGTCGTGGGCGACCCCGGATCGATGCCGTTCATATCCACCGGCCAGATTCAGAAGCTATCGGATATCATGGAGTATCAGATCTACAGGGACTACCAATTGTCTCTCTATGATGAGAATTACAGCACCGTAGCCGTAGGCAGAATCC
>JAQVZT010000397.1 GCA_028708055.1 Methanothrix sp. | reverse complement strand
GCCACAATTGCTCGGAAGCAGGAGAGATCATTCCTCTCGTTAGAACCAGATCAGGGTAATGAGTAGTCCTGGGAAATCTATGAACAAAATTGTTCTCACCGCCTTCCTTTAGCTCGTCCACTTCAATCTCAGCCTCAATACCCGATACTTCGGAAAAACTGCAAGTCGCAAGCCCTGCGATCTCCACAAAAAATTTGAATCCCATTAACGGGCTCGATTCTGCACTCTTGAAGCCGCTATTTAAATGTGTAAGTGGATTATATTTCTTAGGAATAGGTATCATAATGAACGTGCCTCTTTAAAGCTAACCTGAAGATTTATTACTCACTCAAATTTTGCTGAATTAGAGTTATCCCGGAAAGGAGCTGCCAATTTTAGTGTTGCAGGGTAGATTTGCGGCTATTTTGGCATGACAAGTGCGAGACCGGCCTGAGATCACGGAACTTGCCGCTCCTTTCCGCAAAGGAGAGATAACAGCAAGATCGACAAACTGAATAGGAAATTTGCCGACAAATCACTTATTTGTCAATATTTCGTCAGATCTGATAAATTCTAGCCGCCAATAAGATTACGGATTTTTTTAGATCAGATCAGACAGGGATTTTGAATTATTCTCTTCGGAATTGTTGAGGTTCTTGTTTATTCCGGAGATTTGCTCGCACCAGAGCCTTCGGTCTCTGTGCTCCATATTTACAATCTCTTCAAAGCTCCATTTGAAGTAGTAAGCTATGAAGGCTATCTCCTCATAGAGTTTATCGAGGGGATAGCCGGTCATTCCCCCGGGGCTAAATCCACCTCGAACTCGTTTTCGCACTTAGGACACTTTGTCTTCAGGTAGGTAGTTCCGTCCCCATTGATCTTCCGGTACAGTTCTTGCAGGTAGCTTATGTCGGAGGCAAACATTCCTTCAATGATCCTCGGATTGACGTCATGCAGGCTGCCAAGCTTGACGATCACGCGGGATAGAAGTATCACGGAATGGTAGGCCGGGTTGGACTGGACCCGAGGGTCCTTCAGCGGCAGAATTTCGTCTGCCGCTGTCGCCAACCGCATAACCCCATCCTGATGAAGATTTCCCTCTCCATCCACGAAGCCCTTGGGAAGAGAGAACTCAAATTCAGTCTGGAACATTTAAATCACTCATTTGGTGCGCTTCATGCCCTCATGAACGACCTCAAGGTTCTCGATGCCGACATCATGGGTCTTTGCCGAAAAATCCGGAGCCTTGTACTTGATGGGCCAGGCGCTATCAAAGGTCCAGGAGGCAACCTCCTTGTCATTTTCGTCTATCAGCTTGATAGCCACATTCTTTCTCTGGACGTTGCCCTCCTTGCAGCTCTTGTACCAGTCATAAAGCTGCGTGGAATCGGTGATTCCCCACTTCAGGGAAACATTGCCCTCCTTCCAAAAGCCGGCCAGCTTTCTCGTGTACTTGTCTGTGCCCTCACGGTATTCGACGGGATCCACGGAAGAATCGGGGAGGGTCACATCTGTGAAACCTGCCTGATTTATTCCGTCAATCTCGACTCTGAAGCGAAAACTCCTGAATGGGTCTTTTCTATCTGCCATTTTTATCACCTAATATCCATAAATTCCTCATGCTTCCGAAATATCCGATCCCTTGGCCACCTGAGCGATGCGGAAGATCACAAACTCGGCAGGCTTGGTCGGAGCGATGCCCACCAGAACAACCAGACGACCGTTGTCGATATCATCCTGAGTCATGGTCGTGCGGTCACACCGGACGAAGAATGCCTGATCGGCGGTGGTTCCCATCAGAGCGCCGGTTCTCCAGACGGTGGTCAGGAACTGGTCAACGGTCTGCTTGACCCTGGACCACAGCTTTTCGTTGTTCGGCTCGAAGACAGCCCATCTGATTCCCTCCTTGATGGACTTCTCCACGAAGATGAAGAGACGGCTGACGTTGACATACTTCCAGGAGGGGTCAAGGCTCGAAGTCCTGGCTCCCCAGACAAGGATGCCTCTGCCCGGGAAGGAGCGAATGCAGTTGACGCCCCTCGGATTCAGGATCTCCTGCTCGGCATCGACGACATCGAACTTCAGGTCCACTACGCTGCGAACAGGCGTATTGGCCGGAGCCTTGTGAACTCCGCGTTCGGTATCGGTTCTGGCATAGATTCCGGCTACATGACCGCAGGGCGGCACATACCTGGCCATATTTGTGGACGGGTCGATAATCCGAATCCAGGGATAATAAGTCGCAGCATACTTGGTGTAGACATACGGATAAATGCCCTGGATAGCTCCTGGGGCCTCATCGGCCTGGAGGATGGCAAAACGATCCTTATGATTTGAGCAATGCGTCACTAGCTTATCTGCCAGGACATTTGACTTCTTAAGAGAGGATTCATCAGTAGATCCGGGAGAATTCTCATCAGACTCATGAGATTCCTCTTTGAGCGAAAAGCGATTCTCATCCGGAGCGCAAACTAGCGAGATCTCGCTGATCTTATCAAAGGCTTTGAGGCCCGTGCACTTGTGCGTTTGGTCTTCCTCAAGTCCATCGTAATCGGATGCAGTTACATTTTCTCCATTTTTCCCACCGGCAAGGGTTACATCGGCATTTGCAGGTCTAATGGGCAACTGCACTTCAACGGAAACTAGATTAGAAATGCCGTTGATTCTCTTCTCAAGGTAATCGCCGGATTCCGGCAATAGTGAGAGATTATCGTAAGTCTCCACGATATCCTTGTGCATCACGCTTAGCCCAAAGAGATCCGGGTCCTCTTCGCCAAGGCCAGCATCATGGACAATGATTTTAACATTATTGCCCCAATCGCCTGGACCATTGGACTTGACTATAACGGCGTCTTTTCCCGTATAATCCGACTTGAGCTCTAAATGGGATTTGGTCTTTACATCGCCACCGATCAGCTTTGTTGCAGACAAATTCAACGGCCTGCCTGCAGAGCGATGCATTAGCTTTATATGGTCTAATTTAACGTTTCT
>JAQVZT010000396.1 GCA_028708055.1 Methanothrix sp. | reverse complement strand
CCCTCATATGTGATCGCCTGGGCCGGAAAGATACGCTACTGCTCTCCTCCTCGCTTCTCTCCTTTTCGCTTCTCATTCTATACAACACAACCTCAAAGGAGCTATTGGCCACATTCAGCATCGCCTATGGCATGGCATCCGCCTTAAGCCTGGTTACGGGAGCCACTTTTCTCGTCGAGAATTCCACCGCTTATGAACGGATGCATCTCTTTTCCGCTTACTACATCATCTATACCTTTTCGACTCTGGCCGGAAATGTGGTGGGAGGCTTTTTGCCGTCCATTCTGATGGGCATGCCTATCGATCAGCCACTGCTCAAAGCTGGTGGTGCTATTGCATACCGATTGACGCTCTATTTATCATTGGCAGCGACAGTAGCTTCGTTGCTGCCCCTTTCCCGCATCACTGGGCCCTCCATTCGAGAAGATGCAGGAATGGCAAGGCAAATCCGGGCATATAAATCCATATTCGTTTCGAAGACCGTGCGCAGTATGGTCCTATTTTACTGCCTGTTTGGAATCGGGTGGGGAACGTCTCTGCCCTATTTCAATGTGTACTTCGAGACTGAGTTGGGCGCAAGCGCAGGCCAAATCGGCCTGGTATTCTCCCTATCGCAACTGGTCATGATGGTTGGATATTTCCTTGTCCCCATGCTCACCGAAAAACTCGGCAAGATCAAAATGGCATCATCCGTGCAGTTATTATCCATCCCATTTCTTCTGATATTCACATTTGCCCCAACTCTGCCGGTCGCAGCGTTTGGATATTTGATGCGCTATATGCTCATGAACATGGCCAACCCCATCCTGAACAGCTTCAAACTGGAAATAGTCAGCCCTGAGCAGAGATCGATTATAAACAGCGTTATGTGGATGGCATGCTATTGCTTCGTAGGAATCGGAACATATGCAGGAGGACTGATGATGGCCGGAGGAAGAAGCAGCATGCCTTTCGTAGTCACAGGCATTTTTTATGCGCTAACTGCAGCTCTATATTTTGTATTTTTTAATAGGATCGAGAAGAATATAACTCAATCCTACAATATGCGATAATTGATGCATGATAGTAATATTTATTATTATGAACTATAAGTGACTCACTGATGGCTTCCCCCGATGTAATGCTCGAT
This sequence comes from Methanothrix sp., assembly GCA_028708055.1. GTDB lineage: Archaea > Halobacteriota > Methanosarcinia > Methanotrichales > Methanotrichaceae > Methanothrix. Next base: position 1,844 of record JAQVZT010000396.1, on the reverse strand, counting down.
ATAATCAGCCTCCGCGCCCATTTTCCCACCCAGGACGGCCTGGTGAAAGCCGTGGACGAAGTCAACCTGCAGATCGGCAAGACGGAGAGAGTGGGCCTGATCGGCGAGACCGGCTGCGGAAAGACGGTGCTGGGCATGTCCATAATCCGCCTGCTCCTTCCATCCGCCAGGATAGCTGGCCGGATAATCTACCGAAAAAGAGATCTGCTCGGCCTCTCTGAGGAGGAGATGAGGCTCCTGCGGGGAAGAGAGATCGCCATGATTTTGCAGAATCCTGCCACCTCGCTCAATCCGGTGCTAAAAGTGGGCGATCAAATTGCGGAGGTGATCCGGCTGCACAGGGGCCTGGACAAAGACGCGGCGAAATCCGAAGCCGTGCAGATGCTGGACGCAGCAATGATTCCGGAACCCTCAAAGAGGGCGGATCAATATCCCCATGAGCTTTCCGGTGGGATGAAGGAGAGGATCATGATCGCCATGGGGCTAGCCGGACAGCCATCCTTTGTCATAGCCGATGAGCCTACCAAGGGCCTTGACGCAATAACCAAGAAGGAGATCATCAAACTCATCAGGGATATGACCGTCGACCGATCCATGCTCATGATAACCCATGACCTGAACGCCGCAGGAGAGGCCTGCGATCGCATCGCGGTCATGTATGCAGGAGAGCTCCTGGAGGTGGCACCAGCACAGGCCATCCTGAGCGATCCCAGTCACCCCTACACGCAGGGATTTATCCGCAGTCTTCCTTCCCGCGGCCTGCATCCCATAGCAGGGTCAAGCCCCTCCCTCATCGAGCCGCCGACGGGCTGCAGATTCCATCCCCGCTGTCCCAGGGCGAAGGATATCTGCAAAAGAGAGCATCCTCCCATGATAAGCCTGGGAAAAGCCGCTTCTGTGAGGTGTTTTCTGTGCACCTGATCGAGGTCATGGATCTGAAAAAGTTCTACCGATCCGGCCTGTTCAACCGGCAATGCACTAGAGCCATAGATGGCGCATCATTTCATATTGATCGAGGCGAAACCCTGGGCCTGGTGGGAAAGAGCGGCTGCGGAAAGACCACATTGGGCCGCCTGCTTCTCAGGCTGATCGAGCCAACCTCGGGCAAGATTTTTTTCGATAGCAAAGAAATAACCAGGCTGAACCGGAGAGAGATGAGAAGATTGAGGCCCAGGATGCAGATGATCTTCCAGGATCCTGAGTCATCCCTGAACCCAAAAATGCGCACTGCAGAGAGCATTGCAGAGCCATTCCGTTTGGGTCTGCGAGGTAGGATGAGCCGCAGTGAGATAGAAGAGAAGTCACTGGAATTAATAGATGCCGTAGGCCTTAATGCGGAGCATTTGAACCGGTTTCCCCATCAGCTCAGCGGCGGGCAGAACCAGCGGGTCGTTCTGGCAAGAATCCTGGCTATAAAACCCGAATTCATAGTCGCAGACGAGCCCACCGCGTCCCTTGATGTATCCGTGCAGGCCCAGATTCTGCGTCTCATGATGGATCTGAAGAGCGAGTTTGGCCTGACCATGCTCTTCATATCTCATGATAGGGAGGTTGTAGAACATATGAGCGACCGGATTGCCTTCATGGAAAAAGGAAGCGTTTCCTGGGAAGAAGGGCTAAATTCTATCAGAGATATTTGCTGATGGCAGCAGAAAGCAATAGTATGATTGAGATCAAAAGAGCAGGCAGATATTCTTTGACGCTCCCCTCCGCCTCAGCTTCAGAATCGATCTCCGGACTGGATTTTTTCATCTGCGCTTCGCCTCTTTCAGTTTGAGCGCCGCTTTTTTCGGAATCATTCTGTGCCCATCCATCCCTGGCCCCATTCAAAGCTGCATCAGTCG
>JAQVZT010000395.1 GCA_028708055.1 Methanothrix sp. | reverse complement strand
AGTGGCAAAGCTCAAGGAGGCTCTGGGGGAGATGTCCAGGGAGCAGGCCCTGATGGCCGGCATGTTCCTCTCCGGTCTATTGCGCTGCAATCTTGCCACACAGATCGAGCAGGAGTATCAAAAGGCCAAGGCCGAAGGAAATATCGACTCCAATTGTGATTGTGCGTGACGAAAGAGGCTCTTCTTAAATCCCATGATGAGCAGGCTCTGGCAATAGAGCTGAGATGCATAGTCGATGCAATACTGGCCGGCGCTATCAAGACCCAGGCTGACCTCGAGTCCTATAAAAAGGAGGCATCTTCCAGGCTGGCCCTTGCATCCCTGCCCAGCAATGCTGATATCCTCGGCCTGGCCACAGCAGCGGAGCGCGATCGTCTCAAGATGCTGGTGCGAAAGCCCACTCGGACCCTCTCAGGCGTTGCGGTCATCGCCGCCATGACCTCTCCGGCACTCTGTCCGCATGGCACCTGTGTCCCCTGTCCGGGCGGCGTTCTCCGCTCTTCGGCGCAGAGCTACACCGGCCGCGAGCCGGCGGCTCTCCGGGCAGCGCAGCATGAATTCGATCCCTACCGGCAGGTCGCTGCCCGGTTGTCTCAGCTGGATGAGATCGGCCATCCTCTGGACAAGTCTGAGCTGATCATCATGGGTGGAACTATCACGGCGCGACCCATCGCCTACCAGCGCTGGTTCATAAAGCGCTGTCTTCAGGCCATGAATGACTATCCTGAGACAGGTGTGCCTGCTGGGCGGAGCCCGTATCGCTACCAGTCTTTTGCCGATGTGGCCGCTGCCAATGAGGTGGCTGCGGTCAGAAACATCGGCACTACCTTTGAGACCAGGCCGGACTACTGCGGTACTAAAGAGACTGAGAACATTCTTCTTCTGGGTGCGACCAAGGTGGAGCTGGGAGTGCAGAGCACCCGTGACGATCTGCTGGAAAGGATGAAACGCGGCCATACCGTTGAGGACGCTGTCATCGCCAATCGCGCTCTTCGAGAAGCCGGCCTGAAGGTTGGCTTTCACATGATGCCCGGACTGCCCGGCTCCTCTCCTGAGATAGATCTGCAGGTCTTCAAGGAACTTTTCTCAGACGAGCGCTTCCGGCCAGACTATCTCAAGATCTATCCCACTTTAGTGGTGGAGGGAACTGAGCTATACCGGCAATATCTGCGAAAGGAATACTCGCCTCTGGAGGACGAAACGGCAGCGGAGCTGGTCAGCCGCATCAAGGAGATCCTGCCAGGCTATGTCCGGCTTCAGAGGGTGCAGAGGGATATTCCAGCTTCGCTCATCGTGGCCGGAGTCAGGAAATCAAATCTTCGGCAGCTTGCCAGCCAGCGCCTGGTGGCGAGAGGAGGACGCTGCCGATGCATCCGCTGCCGGGAGGCGGGGCTTCTCCATGTGACTGCCCTCGACGTATCGCTGAAAGATGAGGCCTACCGGGCAGCTGGAGCAGATGAGCATTTTCTCTCCTTCGAGGGGCAGGACGGCACTCTGGTGGGCTTTTTGAGGCTGCGGCTGTCATCCGAAGCGCGGGTGCGGGAGCTGCATGTTTACGGGCCGATGCTTCCCATCGGCAGCCGGGAGGATGGCTGGCAGCACCGCGGATACGGAGAGCGGCTGCTTGCTGCTGCCGAGGAACTGGCTTTGGAATCGGGCTACGGCCTTTTGCAGATCACCAGCGGGATAGGCGCTCGGGGCTACTACCGGAGGCTCGGATATGAGCGGAAGGGGCCGTACATGGTGAAGAATATGGCAGACTGCAAGAGCATTGCCGATAATCTGCCTCCTTGAGATTTTGCGTTCCATACATCCTGTTTTTTCAGTAATGTATATTTACCCTGCTCACTGTATTAATAAATATAATCAAGAGACTCCATCCAATGAGCCGCTCTATGGAAAATAAAAATCTAATTACAGTACTACTTTCTAAGATTTGATCATATTTCTGGGCATATGGAAACGATTCTCTCGGCAGTGAAAAGAGCGCAATTGCACTAAATGCTAGAGATTCTTTGCGAAGACTACTTATATAAATGTAAACTAAGCTAAATATAGCCCAAATTGCAGCTGCAAAAATGATAGTATTGCACCATGATACACCGAAACCGCATAATATCCACCAGAGATTTTCGCTTATATTCCACCCTTTATTCTTCAATTTATATTCATAATATTCGGTATCTGCCTCATCATATCTTCCTGCTTTTTTAAGAACAGATATCAGGCTTATCCGTCCTTCGATAAAATTCGGATCTTTATCAACGGATTTCTTATAGGATAAAGCGGCTTGGTCAAGCCTGCCACTGGCCTCAAATATTAGCCCTTTGGCATGCCAGAGTCTGGGATGATTCTGACTCAGTCCAATCCCCTTATTCAGTGTATCGGTAGCTTCCTGAAACTTGCTCATATAGGTTAAAGCATTAGCTTTGTTGTACCAGGCGTCTGATGCGTTTGGGTTTAAGCGAATTGATTCGTTGCATGCTTTTAGTGCTTCTTCGTACTTGCCAAGCCTATTGAGAACTGCACCCATGTTAAGCCAAGCGTCAGAATAGCTTGGGCTAATTCTGATGGCCACGGCAAAGGACTCATTGGCTTGGAGATATTCTTCATCAGGATCATCCTCCGCATCGCCTTGATGGAGCAGTACAATACCCTTATTGTTCCAGGCAGTTGCATAGTTTGGTTCAAGATCAATGGCCTTGTCAAATGCTTCGATAGCCTCATGATATTGATTTTGCATAAAGAAATTGACGCCCTTTTCATTCCATTCCTCTGATGTCAAGTCACCATTGCAGCTCGCCATAATGATAGATAGATACAGCAACCAAAAGATGATCTTGAATTTCATATCCGTCTGCCCTATTTCTTTCAGATTTGCTTTATTATTAAGCGTATTCATTTGCTTTGTTCAGGTTGATGTAAGAGACGTACCATGTGTCCTGGAACTGCTACCGGAACTGCTACCGGAACTGC
>JAQVZT010000053.1 GCA_028708055.1 Methanothrix sp. | reverse complement strand
CGTCAAAGACCTGCCACTGGTCTACAAAGAAGAAATGCTGAAGACCCTCGAGGAAAAGTTCGGCTGGAAGATCGACTGGAAGTCCAAGAAGATTCTCTCCGGACCACTCAGACCGGCGGATGTGAGCTTCGACCCGACATTGATTGCCAGGAAGATCAGGACCAAGAAGTGAGGGCAAAGGAGGAGATAAAAAATGGCAGCAGATGTTAAGAAGGGCGTTGACACCACCAAGAACGCCATTCCCTTTGAGATGGCTCAGGTCCCAGGACCGGAACAGGCAAAGACATACATGCCGAAGGTTCTCGGCGCGATCATCAAGAAGTCCAAGAGACCACTGCTCGTAGTAGGTGCAGAATTCTTTGATGACCCCATCATGTTCGAGAAGGCAATTGAGATCGGCAAGATGGGCATACCAATCGCAGCCACGGCGCATTCCGTGAAGGGCTTTGTGGACCGGGGATACCTGGAAAATGTTTATCAGATCGGACTGCATCCTCTGACAAACTACCTGCGCTTCCCTGACTGGAAGGGGCTTGATGGCAAGGGCCAGTACGATGCCGTAATCTTCATGGGCATCTTCTACAAATTCGCCAACGCCATGTTCGCAACTCTCAAGAACTTCAACAGAGACATCAAGCGCATATCCCTTGATCGCTACTACCACATCAATGCGAACATGACATTCGGAAACCTGGCCTTCAATCCCGACGACTATCACGCCGCCGTGGATGAAGTAATTGCAGCGATGAAGAAATAAATTTCATCTCATTTAACAGAAGAGGTGTATTAATGGCAGACATAAAGTTGGATATATCCCCCATGTATGAGGGCGAGAGAATCAGAAAGGACGATCTATGGGTAGAGCTGGGCGGCCCCAAGGCAGATGGATTCGAGCTGTCCCTGGCAACCCCAATGGACCAGATTGAGGATGGAAAGGTAACGGTTATCGGCCCGGATCTCGGAGAGATGAAGGAAGGCACAACCATGCCCTTCGGCATGATCTTCAGGGTCGGCGGCGAGAAGATCGAGAAGGACCTTGAGTCCATCATCGAGAGGCGCAACCATGCCCTGCTGTCCTACATCAGCGGACTCATGCACCTCAACCAGAGATACGATATCTGGATGAGAATCGGCAAGGGCCTCAAGAAGAAGGGTGTAACATCCTGGAAGGAGATCTACACTCCCGTCATCGATCTGTACAAGGCAGAGATGCCATTCATCGAGAAGATGGACATCACCATCGTAACCGATCCGGCAAAGGTAAAGGAAGAGCTGGCCAAGGCCATGGCTGTCTACAAGGCTCGTGACGAGCGTGCCAAGGGACTGCACGATGAGGATGTCGATGTCTTCTACGGCTGCACACTATGCCAGGCATTCGCACCCACCAGCGCCTGCGTGGTCACTCCAGACAGGCCATCCCTGTGCGGAGCTATCACCTGGTTCGATGGACGCGCTGCTGCCAAGGTGGACCCAGAGGGCCCCCAGTTCCCCATACCCAAGGGAACCGCAGTCGACGCTGTTGCCGGCGAGTATGAAGCCATCAATGAGATGGCTTCAAAGAGGTCCGGCGGCGAGTACAGCAGAATGCTCCTTTACACATTCTTCGATGCACCCCACACCTCCTGTGGCTGCTTCGAGACCATCGGATTCTACATGCCTGAGGTTGACGGCATCGGCCTCGCCGACCGTGACTTCAAGGGCGCAACCCCCAACGGCCTGCCCTTCTCCACCATGGCTGGCCAGACTGGCGGCGGTAAGCAGGTCGTAGGATTCCTGGGAATGGGCATTCTATACTACTTCTCCCCCAAGTTCCTCCAGGCCGACGGCGGCTGGCGAAGGATCGTCTGGATGTCCAAGGGCCTCAAGGAGAGAGTAAAGGCAGGCATCGATGAGGACATGATGTCCAAGATCGCCACCGAGGACGATGCCAAGGACATCGCAGCACTCAAGGCCTTCCTGCTCAAGGTAGATCACCCCGTTGTCAACGGCGTCGCCAGAAAGGTCGACGGCAAGAAGATCACTGAGGGCTGGAAGCTCGATGAGGTCACCGACGAGATCAAGGAGAAGGTCATGGCCTATATCGAGAAGACCGGCGGAGACATCAACATCGACACCGTCAAGAGCGAGCTGGGCCTCACCGAGGGCCAGTTCATGCAGGTCGTCGAGGCTCTGCAGGCTGATGGCGTTCTCGAGTGAACAAGTAGCAAACAAAAAAGAGGGTGAAAAATCTATGCAGTTAAAACTTAAACCAAAGGCTCCAGCAGCCGCGGCTCCAGCAGCCGCAGCTCCAGCAGCAGGCGCAGCAGCAGCACCAGCTTTCTCAGCTTCCGGCAGCGCCGGTGGCATTAAGCTGATACTGAAGGATGCCAAGATCAGCATAGACAAGGTAGTACTCGCTAAGTAGAGTCTGCCTATCCCCTTTTTTGGGATAAGGCGGGTTTTGCCAGGCGAGTGCTATCGTTTTAATTCAAAGTGAGGGAGATATTATGCAGCTTAAGCTTAAGAAAAAGGAAGCAGCTCCAGCCGCGGCTCCAGCAGCAGCGCCAGCGGCAGCAGGCGCAGCAGCTCCGGCTTTCGCCATGCCAGCAGCATCATCGGGTGGAATGACCATTGAATTGCGCGGTGCATCCATCCACGTGGCCGAAGTTGTCATAAAACCGAAAAAATAAGGAAGGCTAGACCTTGGGGAAAGTAATAGCGGTAACCGGTAAGGGCGGCACCGGCAAGACAGCCGTGACCGCGATGCTCATCAGGCACCTCGTAAAGAGTTCTGGAAAAAAATATCGAATCCTGGCAATTGATGCAGACCCCGATGCCAATCTGGCCGATGCTCTGGGCGTAGAGGTCGGCAAGACCATTGGCGACATGAGGGAGTTCGTTCAGCAGTCCCGGTTCACAGCCTCGCCAGATACAGACAAGCAGGCGTTACTTGAGGCCAAGCTCTTCGAGATTCTCGTGGAGGAGGACGGCTACGATCTTCTTGTCATGGGTAAGCCGGAAGGATCCGGGTGTTACTGTTTTGTCAACAATCTCTTGCGCGCCGCTATGGATAAAACCACCGCAGACTACGATTTGATAATCATTGATACGCCAGCGGGCCTGGAGCATTTCAGCAGGAAGACCATACCCGACCTTGACGATCTCATCGTGGTGACGGATGAGTCCAGAAGAGGGCTTACCACTGGCGAGCGCATACGTGACACAGCCCGGGAGATCGAGCTGAAGTATCAGAATCTCTATGTGATTGTGAACAAGGTCACGCCGGGCAGCCGGGAGCGGGTTCTAGAGAATGCCAGGGGCATCGGCCTATCGGTTATCGGCACTATCCCCTATGACGAAAGCTTAGCCAAAATCGATTTAGTGGGAGATCCAATTGTGGGCCTTCCCGATGAATCGCCTGCAGTTCAGGAAATGACTCAGGTGGTCGGGAAACTGGGCCTGTGAGGGTGATTTGAATGGCAGAGAAGATCACTTTATCTGACCTTAATAAGACATTAACAGAGATGAATGTGCAATCCCTCGAGGGACTGAAGATCGAGGGAGATGTTGAGATTGATCTGGACGTTGGCGCAGGCGGCGTAGGGCCGATGTTTGCCTATTACTTCGGCCAGGAAGCAGCCAAGATCGCCATGCAGCTTATCAACTTCGCCAAGGCGGTAGGTTATCCAGTAGAGAATTTGATGCAGCCTGTGGCCGTGGCCCAGGCCATTGCTCCGGCACCCAAGGATATCGCCGCGGCTGCTGCCGCTGTGCCCGCCTTCAAGGTGGCATCCGCTCTGGCCAGCGCGAAGTTCTCAGTGGGCGTCGATAAGACCTGGAAGATTCCAATCCAGGGGGTTACTTTGGGAGATACCAAGGCAGACGGCGGAAGCCGCGGCCATGTGGTCAAGCTGGGCGGCGAGAAGGCTATGCCTTTCTTCCCGGATGCAGCTATGCCTCACGCACCCAAGATCACCATGGATGTCTTCGATATGCCCATCGGAATGGCCAAGGCCGTTAAGATGCACTACGAGGATGTCATCAACTCCCCAGGCGAGTGGGCTAAGAAGGCAGTCAAGAAGTTCGGCGCCGACATGGTCACCGTTCACCTGATCAGTACAGATCCGCTCCTGAAGGATACCCCTGCCCAGGAAGCAGTCAAGACCGTTGAAGAGGTCCTGCAGGCAGTGGATGTTCCAATCTGTATCGGCGGTTCCGGCAACCCCAACAAGGATCCGATTGTACTCTCCAAGGCTGCAGAAGTGGCCCAGGGCGAGCGCGTTCTCATCGCTTCCGCCAACCTGAACATGGATTGGGAGAAGATCGGCAAGGCCTGTGTCGACAACGGACATGTGTGCCTGGCCTGGACACAGCTGGAGATCAACTCTCAGAAGGAGCTGAACAGAAAGCTCATGAAGGTCGCAGGCGTTCCCCGCGAGTCCATCGTCATGGACCCAACCACCGCAGCACTCGCTTACGGCCTGGACTTCGCCTACTCCAACATGGAGAGAATCCGCCTCGGCGCTCTGAAGGGCGACGAAGAGCTGACATTCCCCATGTCCTCCGGCACAACCAACGCCTGGGGCGTCAGAGAGTCCTGGATGGTCCGCTCACCCAACAAGGACGACTCCGACTGGGGAGACAGGATGCTCCGCGGCCCAATCTGGGAGATTCTTACCGGATACTCTCTGGCCATGGCCGGTGTGGACATCTTCATGATGATGCACCCGATGGCTGTCGCGTATCTGCATGAGATCACTCAGTCCCTGATGGGCAGGATCGAGGCCAAGACGCCTGATACTGCCGCCTGGCTCAAGATGGGGGTGTGAGTAAAATGAAGGAAACTAGCCCGCTTAACCTTTACAAGCAACTTCCGCAGACCAACTGCAAGAAGTGCGGAGAGACAACCTGCATGGCCTATGCCGCCGGCCTGATCGCCAGGACCCGCAAGGTAGAGGAGTGCACTCCGCTCGTCGAAGAGAAGAAATACGCCAAGAAGCTTGAAGCCCTGAAGAGCATCGTTGCTCCCGAGCTGAAGATGATCTACATAGGCGTAGGCGAAAAGCAGGTCAAGGTCGGTGGCGAGGACGTCATGTACCGCCACCAGATGACCTTCTTCAACAAGCCGCCATTCGCTTATGATGTCGCAGACAACATGGAAGAGGCCAAGCTCATTGAGCGCGTCAAGAAGATCACCACCTGGCGCAAGTTCTACATCGGCAAGTGGCAGGGTGTAGAGATGATCGCCGTCCGCTCCGTGACTGATGACCCGGCCAAGTTCGCCGCCTGCGTCAAGACGGTTCTGGCCAACGGCAATGGCTTCCCGCTCATCCTATGCTCCTTCAATCCTGCTGTCCTCAAGGCAGGCCTCGAAGTCGCAGCCAAGGAGAAGCCACTCATCTACGCCGCAAACAAGGACAACTGGAAGGAGGTCGCTCAGCTCGCCTTCGATTACAAGGTACCTGTGACCCTCTCCGTTCCCTTCGATCTGGATGGACTCAAGTCCATGGCAGTCACCTTTGCCTCAATGGGCCTCACAGACCTGGTCCTTGATCCAGGCACAGCCCCCAACGGCAAACTGCTTCAGCAGACCCTGCTCAACTTCATCAACCTGAGGAGAGCAGCCGTTGAAGAGGCCCAGAGGGACATCGCTTATCCAGTCATGGTTCTGCCAATCAATGCCTGGCTGACCACTGAGGATCCAGTTCGCGCGTCCTACTGGGAGTCCGTGCTCACAGCAGCATTCGTCATCCGCGGCGGCGCAATCATGATCAAGCACTCCCTCGAGGCCCACAGCATGATGCCCGATATGCATCTGCGCTTCAACATCTACACCGACCCGAGGACACCCGTGCAGGTCAAGCCCGGCATCTACAAGGTAGGCAACCCCGGAGCTGAGTCACCGGTCTTCCTGACCACCAACTTCGCTCTGACCTACTACACAGTCGAGTCTGATATCGCCTCCAACGGCATCGATGCCTACATCATCTCCATCAACACCGATGGCATCGGCGTCCAGGCATCTGTCGCAGGCGGCCAGCTCACTCCAACAAAGATCCAGGATTCCTTCAACGAGGCTGGCTTTGATTGGAAGGGCCAGAAGTTCCCGGCAATCGTTCTGCCCGGAATGGCAGCCAAGTTCTCCGGCGAGCTGGAGGACCTCTTCGCAGGCAAGGCCAAGATCATGGTCGGCCCAGAAGACTCCGGCAGAATCGTCGGCTGGATGAAGGACATGTGGCCACCCAAGGCATAAATTGGCCTGAAAAGCGTCATAGTTATGTGCCCTGAGCGGGCACATAAACCTCATTTTTGAGAGCACTATTTCCAAATACTAAATGATTTTCTCAATGGAGGAAACGATGATTAAGCTAAATGCAAAAAATGCGGCTGCACTCCTGATTGCCATGCTATTCGTCCTGGCCTTCAGTGCTTCTGCTCAGTGGTCTCCGGGCGGGTCAATGGTTTACATGGGCGATCTGAATCTTGCCATGTCATCTCTCTCCAGTGCAAAGCAAGCGCAGTCACCTGCAAGCGCGCCGGATCTAGCGACAGCAAACAATACTTCCGAAAACGCAACTTCACCTGGTGGCATCAATTCTACTGGCTCAAATGCCATTCTTCTGCCAGCAGAACTGGGTGTAGGTCAGGCAAATGCTGCAGATCAGCCTGCGACGTCTCCCTATTCCGGCAAAAAAGTTCTGGATTTATCAGGCTATGCCAAAGATAGGGTTGATAGGAATTTGGCCGGGTACACTAATATCATGTATCCCATCTCCGGATCAAGGGGAACCACAACTTCCACCGCGGGCGGTGGCGGATGCGGCGGAGGATGTGGCGGAGGATCATAATGATCCAGTGATACTCTCATATCTTTTTTATCCTGACAGCAGAGGCTACGGGTTGGCGGACCACAGTCCCTGTGTTGGCTCTCGGGTCATCAGCGCTGGAAATTGATTGCGGCGATTGCGGCAATCCTTTGCAGGTCGATCATCGAGGATAGTAGAAAATGTCATTGCAGAGATTCGGATCTGCTCGTCCGGCTAATGCAGTTCTCATGGGCCAACTCTTTTATTCGTCATCCATCCATAAATGGGATCGATGATTCTCAGAGAAATTGTCGCGCAGGATGCTGCCATCATCCAAAGCTGGCCAGCCTATCCGGAGGAGTTTCAGGATCTCGACTATGCCCTGCGTGAGGCCGGATGGATAAGCGAATATCTCAGAAAGGAGGGGGCCAGGATTTACATGGCCGAGGAGCATGGCAGCATTATCGGCTTTACCATTATCTCTCTAGAGGATGCATACGGAAAAAGCAGCCGCGCAGAATTCCGGATAGCTCTTCATCCGCATATGCTGGGGCAGGGTGATGGCAAGAAGCTCGCCCTGATGACGATTAAAAAGGGATTTGAGGAGCTAGGACTGGATAGGATCTACCTGATAGTACGAAAAAGTAATCCCCGCGCCAGAATGCTCTACCAACATTGTGGTTTTAGGGATACAATTGAGCGCCGCAAAGAGGTTAACGGGGTTGAGGTGGATTTCTTTGAGATGGAACTGGGAAAAGAGGATTTCAAAGGATGGATTTAGCCATGATAGCGACCAGGACGAATGAAGCATTGCTGGTCATCGATGTGCAGAACGAATACTTCACGGGCCGACTGCCTGTGACCTTTCCGCAAGGCAGCCTTAACTATATTTTGATGGCGATGGACCATGCCGCCCGGGCGGGCGTTGCCGTGGCCGTCATTCAGCATAGCTCAGCCGCGGCGGATTCACCCACTTTTCGAAAGGGAAGCGATGGATGGGGACTTCACCCGGAAATTGAGATCAGAAAACGCGATATTCTTATAGAAAAGAGCCTGCCGGGAAGCTTCACGGGAACGGGCCTGGAGGGGTGGCTGCGGGATGCTGGGGTGCAAAGGGTTATCATCTGCGGCTACATGGCGCAGATGTGCTGCGATACTACAGCCCGCCAGGCTTTTCATTTGGGATTTGCGGTGGGCATTCTCTCGGATGCAACAGGAACTCTGGATGTGCAGAACAGCGCCGGAGCCATATCCGCCCCGGATCTGCACCGAGCGGTGATGGTGACGCAGGCGATGCGTTTTGCCAGGGTTATGAGGACTGAGGAGTGGGCTAATGAGCATTGATCGCGGGACGAATATGGCTCAAACCTGCGGCGTGCGGAAAATCGAGACTCAATTGGAATGATTGCGTCCGCAAGATTTATGGAAAAAGAAATGGTGAGGCAAAATGATGTCCGTTCCCAATTGGCAATATCACGAGCCCGACCACCCCGGCGCTGACTTTGATGCCATGGCCGAGATCTACGATCGCAATATGCAGAAGTACAGGGATGTCCAGGGCGAGATCGATGAGACCCTGGACTATCTCGCCCTCCGTCCCGATCAGAGCATCCTGGAGATCGGCACGGGCACAGGCGAGTTCGCCATAGCTGCCGCACGGCGCTGCCGCAAGGTCTACGCCGTGGATCTCTCTGCCGGAATGCTGCGTTATGCGGAAAAGAAGGCAGCATCACGCGGCGTCACTAACGTTCAGTTTCTGCCTGGCGGCTTTCTCACCTATTGCCATGCCGGAGAGCCGCTAGATGGCATAGTCAGCCAGATCGCCCTGCATCATCTGCCAGACTTCTGGAAGCAGATCGCCCTATTGCGGATGGCGGATATGCTTAATGATGGCGGCAGGCTCTGCCTTAGGGATGTCGTATTCTCCTTTGACCCGGAGGATCACGAAAAATTCCTGGATGATTTCATCTGCAAAGCGGAAGAGAAGGCCGGTCCCAATTTTGCCAGAAGCATCTCAGACCATGTAAAGAAAGAATACTCCACAATGGACTGGATCATGCAGGGATTGATCGAAAGGGCGGGGTTCAGGATACAGCAGGCAAGGAAGAGCCACGGGTTCTTCGCCCTCTACCTGTGCGAAAAGGGAGAAGCTGGTCGGAAATAATTTGCGATCAATATATCGACCAATGCCGCTAATGAGGGTTGCGATTGACTCTTTTCCGGCGGATGTAGCTCTCGTATCCCATTCGTGAGAGGCCGTCCGCCTCTTCGTTCTCCTCTCTTGGCACCCACTCAAAGCTCACGTCCTTTCCCTGAAGGAGCCTTTTGATCTCGGGCACATACTTTTTGGAGGTGGCAGAGGAGATCCTATACTGGCCTTTCATCTGCTTGATCACCAGCTCCGAGTCGCCTTTGATGAGGATCTTATCATCGATCTCCTCATCGACCAGCCACTGCGCGGCAGCCATCAGGGCCTCGTACTCGGCCACGTTGTTGGTCATGCCTTTTCCCTCGCCCACGCTGCCAAATCCCCGCCAGATCGGCTTGCCGTCTCTAGAGACCATATAGCCATAAGCAGCGACTCCGCCGGGATTTTTAGGATAGCACAGGCCATCGAAGTTAATGGTGATCATATCGATTGCTATGTCATGGATGAGACATTATAAAAATTGCGGCTAGATCTTTTGCTTTCACGCTTTCTTGACTTTTTCAGGCACGATGCCTTTATAACCGATCTGTGATAAACTCAGCCAAGGACCGATACAGATATTAGTAGCCGCGGCCAAATAGAGAGGTTTCCGAGATCATGAGAGTTGCTGTAATTGGTGGAGGCATAGCCGGTGCTGAGCTTATAAGAGTAGCAGCGCCCTGCCCTCTGCAGTTCACATTGATTGAGCCCAAAAAGCAGGTTGAGATGCAGGCTTTATATCCCGAATACCTGGGCGGAGTGGCGAGGCTACAGGATCTGGCTGCACCCCTGAAGCCATTCTGCGAGAAGGTGGGCGCTGTCCATGTTCAGGAGAGAGCTCTCCGCCTGGAAGATAACACCGTGATCTGCGAAAAGAGCGAGGTTGAATTCGACTATGCCGTAGTGGCGACAGGCGCTGCTCAAAACTACTTCGGCATCAAGGGCGTTGAGAACACCTTTTCCATAAACACCCTGGAGGAGACCAAAAAGGCGCGCCGTTACGTCGAAGACAATTATCCTGAGCGCATCATGATCATGGGCTCCGGCCTCACGGGTGTCGAGGCGGCATCTATTCTGGCGGAGAGCATGGACGCCAGCATCTACATCATCGAGGCGAGAGAGCGGGTTCTCCCCCAATTCTCGCCACAAACCTCGGATCTGGTGGAAAAGGCGCTATCCAAGAAGGGGGTCAATATCCTCACCTCCACCCAGGTGGCTGAGGTCAAGAAGGACTGCATCATCTTCACCGATAGCAGCAGTCTTGACTGTGATATGGCCATCTGGACGGCAGGCATCAAGCCAACACCCTTCATCCAGAGCCTGGATCTGCCTAAAAAGAACGGCTGGATACTGGTGGACGACCATCTCAATGCCAAAGCCAACATCTTTGCCATAGGCGACTGTGCATGGGTCGAGATCGACGGGAAGCTTGCCACCAAGACCGGCCTGGAGGCGGAACGGCAGGCCAGTTACCTGGCACGCCATTTCAGGAACATGATCAAAGGGCGGACCTTCGAGAAATACTCAGTGCGGGCGAGCACTGACAGCCAGGTGGCGCTCATCTCCCTGGGCGCGGACTGCGCGGTGGGAGTGGTGGGCAAGACCTGCATTGGAGTGCCCACGCGGCTCATTTATTCGCTGAAGAGCTGGATAGATAAGTCGTTTATAAAGCGGTTTAAGTAGGCACGGCTATTTCCGAATTTTTTAGCAAATCTTTTTGCCTCTCACGATTCGCCAGCCAGCTTCAATACGGCATCCCTCGTCTGCGCTGCCAGTCGGAAGCCCCGCTCCTGGAGGCTGTCGAGAGATGGTCTCACCTCTGATAGGTGCCCAGCACTCTTTGCATCAAGAAGCAAGCCTAAAGTGCCCTTGATGGGGATATTCTTTGCAATTGCCACGCGGCGCGCCAGAGCATCATCAAGAAGAGCAATGCGTCCAGGCTTTTCGATGGCAAGCATCAATACCTGAGACTCGCCTGGTCCAAGATCTGTTATCAGAGATGCAGCCTTAGCGCTTATTGGCGATTGTATCTTGACCCATTTGAGATTCTCAGGCTGGGGCAGGTCTAATCCTTTTGCGATACCGGCGTCCAGTTCAGCTATTACCGCAGGCGGAACAATAATTGATCCAGCAAGTGCATGCAGAATGCTCAATTTTCCTATCTGGTGCAGATACTGCAAGGGTGATGTGTTGCAGATAACTTCAGGCAAGAGTAGCCTCCGCTTTGATCTCTTCTTCTGTCAGGCGAAATGTATCCACCCCATAGTTTGCCAGCCTGGTCAGAAATAGCGTTCGGGGTATTCCTGCGAGCTTTGCAGCCGCCCCCGATGATAGTCTTCCCAATTCAAAGAGTTTAACAGCAGCTGCTAACCGCAACTCCTTTCCCAATTCGTCCGGTGACATCTTCAAGGCCAGCAAGGCATCGTCCGGCACCTGGAGGATTATCTCACTCATATGCATAACCTTGTGTTGATCATTATGTATATCTTTGTATTCAGGTGCTGAAGTCTGCGATCATGGATTCACGCCCTTCATAGCTTAACCCTGGGTAAGGGCCACGCGAAGCCGCAGCAGTCCCTGTTAAAACAATTCCGTGACCGTCGAGGGTTCATTTCCTGCATATTGCTGCTGGCAATCATGGCTCGGGCCAAAACGGCCAGCCAGGTGAACCTTGGGTCCATCGTCACGGATAACGCTGATGAAACGGTGTATGGCCAGGATGAACTGAATTTGTCATAATATTCATCCATCTCGTTGCTCTCTTCAGGGAATATCATATCCGTCGCCCGACGATGCGCCGGTGCAGGACGAGCATGAGTCAAATGAGCTGCCAGGCTCATTGAGCCCGCAGGCCTCGCATGGCATCCATTCGTCTCCTGATGAGTCTCCATAAATCAGCTGGGTGTAGTTCAGGCCGAAGCACGCCGGAGGGCGCCAGTCTGAAGACCGGAAGTCCTGCACAGTGCTGCCGGTATCAACACGCACCGCCAAATCGGCCAGTGCCTCCCCAGAGCCGTCGAGAGCATGAGCCTCGATATGGGCCTGGCTGAGGAATGATCCTGTGTGGGATGCCCGGGCCTGAAGATCAATGGTCCTGTTCTCGCCCGGCTTCAGGTCGATGATATTCCAGACCGCCTGGCTGGGGCTGTATCTGGCGGGATCGATCGATGAGTTAAGGAATGACAATCCCGGACCGAGGTCGTCTGTGATCGTGGCCGTCATGGCGTATTCGGCGCGGTTTTCCAGGATGATGCGGTAGTGAATCAATGAGTGGTCCAGATTGTCTGCCTGAGCGGTCATATCTGCCCGGATCTGTGGCGGGCAGCAGGATAGCCAGCTTGAATCCAGGACGGAATAGTTCTGGGCGGAGACCCACTGACCGTTGTAGCCTCCATCTG
>JAQVZT010000052.1 GCA_028708055.1 Methanothrix sp. | reverse complement strand
CCAGATTACCAAACGGATGCAAGTTGAATTTATTCCTGTCTAGAATGGAGCGCGATTTTAATGCAGCAAGGTAGATTAAAAAAGAATCGCGGGGTATATAAATGCCATACATTCGGGACTCTACAGTTGTTGGCAATCGTTAGAGATAATAGATAATCACAAAAAAATGTTATTAATATATCTGAGTCTCACTGAGCTTTTTCAAACTCGATGGTCTTCTCCGGCTCGCCCCCCGCATTCGCCTGCAATCCGTTCAGGTTGCTTTGGAACTCGCTGCTATTCGGCTCCAGAGCCAGAGCCTTCTCAAAGCAGCTCTTTGCGTCCTCAAGGGAACCCAACTGCTGTAGCACCAATCCTTTGACGTTCCAGGCATTGGCGTTCCTGGGATTGAGCTTGGTGGCCTTCTCCAGGGATGGAAGAGACTCGTTCAAGCTGCCCTGCGAAGCGAGAAGCCTGCCTTTCCGGTACCAGGCCATATTGAGTGATGGATTCAAAGCGGTGGCCTGATCATAGGCCTGTAGCGCCTCATCATCCATTTGCATCTCCTCGAGGATCATTCCTTTATTAAAATGATAATTGGCATTCCTGGGATTGATCCGCAAAGCGCTCTCAATGGATTCGAGGGCCTCTTCATGCTGCCTCATCCCGCCGGAGAGGATCAGAGCCCGGTCGTTGTAGGCCTGGGCATCGGACGGGTCGAGCTTGATCAGCTCATCGAAACTATCCACGGCTTCGCTGTATCTTTTCATATTTTTCAGAATATTGGCTTTGAAACTCCATGCCCAGGTATCGCTGGAGTTCAGATCAAGGTACTCGTCTATGTCCTGCAATGCCAGTGAGTATGAACCGTTGTTATAATCGCTCTGCGTCTGAGTGAGCCAGTAATTGGCATCCTGGCCGGCTGCGGCTGAGACTGCTGTCAGGAGAATGGCCAGGAGAAGGAGAGAGATGGATTTCATGCATTCTAATGTATTCGAAGAAGTGGATAAGGTTTGCGGTCGATAGCTTAGGTAAGAGCAATAGCAGTTCCAGTATAGTGCAGGCCAAATCAGAATTAAAATAAGTGCAAAGACCGCCCTAGAGGACGACCTTCGCGGCATCATCAGCGGAAAATCCCTTATGAACCACGCTGCATAGCTTTTTCACCAGGAGGGAAGGGTTCTCCGCCTGGAAGATATTTCTGCCGAAGGCTACGCCTGCTCCGCCGACCGCTATGGCGTCATAGACCATCTGCAAGAGATCCCTTTCCGTGTCCATCTTTGGGCCACCTGCGATGACTACCGGCACGCTGCAGCCCTGCACAACCTCTTTGAAGGTCTCAGGAGAGCCGGTATAGTTGGTCTTGACGATGTCCGCCCCCAGCTCGGATCCGATTCGGGCGGCCAGCTTAACATACTCTACATTGTGCTCGGACTTTACCTTCGGCCCGCGAGGGTACATCATGGCGATGAGCGGCATGCCCCACAGATCGCAGGTTCTGGCCACCCGGCCCAGATCGTGCAGCATTTCCGCCTCGTCCTCTGCTCCCACGTTGATGTGAATGCTCACTGCATCAGCGCCTATCCTTATGGCGTCCTCCACCTCGGTCACAAGAACCTTGTGATTGGGGTCGGGACCCAGAGAGCTGGATGCCGAGAGATGGATGATCAATCCGATATCCCGCCCGTAGCCTCTATGACCATGCAGCGGCAGGCCCATGTGTCCTAAAACGGCATTGGCTCCGCCCTCGGCCACCTTGTCGACCGTGGCAGGCATGTCTGTCAGGCCGGCGATAGGGCCGACAGAGATGCCGTGATCCATGGGCACAATGACCGTTCTGCGAGTCTTGCGATCCAGAATGCGCTCCAGTCTTATCGCCTTACCGATCTTGCTCATGGCTGTTAGTTCATGGGGACACCCAAATTAAAGATGATGGTCGGAAAAGGGATTTTGCGGCATATGACCGCATCCTGCCTAATCCCCTCGGCCCAATATGCCATCTCTCTCGTCCAGATAGAGCAGCGTGGCCAGGCCGTAGATGTAGGGCAAAGAGAGCAGGCAGATAAGCGGCCCGATGAGAGGAATTCCGGGAAGGATGGCTCCAATTGCCAGGGAGACCAGGACCACGACCAGTGCATCGGATAGATTGGCCTCGACAAAACGGTAGCTTGCCTTCAGGGCCTGCATGCCGGATTTGCCATCAATCATCACCGCCTGGGCTACGAAGTAGAAGGCAAAGCTCAGTATCAAACCGGGAATGAATAAAAGCGCATATCCGAGGGCCACAATTATACCGGCCAGGAAGGAGGTGACAACCAGCGGCTCCATCCTGGCGGCTGTAGCCTGCCAGGCAGAGGAGATATCCGCCTTTTTGCCTGAGGACGCTTCCCGGACCATCTCGATTGTCATTCCTTCCGCCAGGAAGAAGAGCACTATCATAAGCACTGCGAACAGAAAGAGTCCTGCCACAACTGAGAAGGCAATGGACCCATCATTGCCAAAGACCGCGACCAGTCCAATGGTGCCAAAGAAAATCAAGAGACCCACAATGATTGCCGCCATGGGGATGAGAGACGGCACAATCATGATTGGATTATTGCGGTAGATCTCGTAGGCTCGGGAG
The DNA here is from genome assembly GCA_028708055.1 of Methanothrix sp. Classification (GTDB taxonomy): domain Archaea; phylum Halobacteriota; class Methanosarcinia; order Methanotrichales; family Methanotrichaceae; genus Methanothrix. The sequence goes on along the minus strand of JAQVZT010000052.1, from coordinate 9,794 downwards.
AAGATCTCGCCTATCGGCCTTTTTCCCGGATTTTTTTCTTTTTCGTCTTCCTTGACGGCAGCGAGCGCATCAGGCTTCTGATCGGGCTGATGATCAGGATCAATCGGATATGAGTCTGAATTCAAAGGATTTCACCTTAACTATGATTTTCAGCCATCTATTTGAAATTTTGCAGAATAAGCCGCAAAGCTCCATCCTCAGGAAAAGATGAAGGTAGGACGCCTGCATCCGTGCGGCTGACAGCCGCACCTTCCAAGCGAATTTTTAATATCTAAGGACGACAATTTTGTGAGGGGGAATTATATGAAGTGGTTAGTAATCGCATTTTGCATTATGATTGCTGCCGCACTCCCAGCCGGGGCGGCGGGCGGCAATCCCACACTGACCGTTGTGGGCGAAGGAACTGCGAGCGTACCGGCAGATATTGCCATCATCTCCGCCTCTGTGCATAGCGGCGACGGAAATATGACTGCCGCATCAGCCGCTGTCCAGGAGAAGATGGCCCTGGTAATCGATGCTCTGAAGGTTGCGGGCGTTAAAGATGATGAGATCGTGCCCGGCCAGTCAAGCGGAGTTACCAGCTATCAGTCCACGAGCAGGGTCTGCAAGAGGGTTAACAACAGCACGGTATGCGAAAATGGCTCGACCTCGCTCTCCTCCCTGGAGCGGTCGATCGTCATACGCCTCAAGAGCACTGATGAGACCAGAATCAACCATGTCCTGGATGCGGCCCGTTCCGCCGGAGCTGAGGCAGAGGTGGCAGGATACGGCCTGAGCGATCCCAGCAAAGCTGCAACGCAAGCCCGCGGAAAAGCAGTGGCCAATGCCAAGGACAATGCCCTGGCAATGGCAGCGGCGGAGGGAATGCGTCTGGGAAAGGTGGTAGATATCTCCGATTATGGATATCCGATGGCGAGCACTGACTTAACCGACGGCTCAGCACAGCTGGGCACGGTGGATGTCAAATCCTACGTTCTGGTAACTTACGAGATCGAAATATAAATTAAATTACCACTTTTTTTAATTTGCAGCCGGAAATGCAATAGAGACGATTGAGATGATTGGGATGATCGAAAGAAAGAGCCGATAGAAAAAATGAAAAATATCCGCCTTCGATAGCCGTCAATTGTGAAATCTCAGCTGTACATCGGCTCGGGAGGACCCGAAACCCTGCCATTCTGCCCTTCCCCAAAGATCTCCTGGAACTTCCAGACCACATAAAGCTCGCACTTGAAGTTGTTCCTGATGGCCTGCATAAGCTCGTTCTTGGTAAGGCCGTCATAATAGATCTCGCGGGTAAAGCGGATGCTCTGCAGATCTCCGCCCCCAGGCTCGATCTCAAAGCTGCAATCCTGGAAGAGAAGATCATAGCGCATCTGCCAGACCAATCGCTCTCTTTCCTTGGCAGAGAGAGCAGCCAGAGCCTTCTGATGCGCCTCAGCCAGCCTTATCCGGCTGAATACCACGACCACGTCCTCATGGCCCCTGGGCTGAATGACGGACAGGTGCCGGCCGGATCTTGCCGGAAACTCTGCCGCTATCTGAAAGTAAAGATTCTCCGGCTGATCCTCTGCCTTGAACAGCCCTTCCTGGACCAGCCAGCCCCTGATCTTTTCCCGGGTATTAGTGATCTCTTGCTCGGTCATCGCCTGTATCATCTACTCCAGGACCATATGCAGCGGGAACTGATGAGTGCCGAGCTTCCCTTCGTAATTGGCGGCGCTGATCTTCAGAACTCCAGGCACGCGGCAGGCGGCATTGATTCCCGCCTTCATGGCTGCGATGATGGCCTCGCGGCTTACGCCGTTTATTACTATCTCAAAGACCGCAGAAACATCCTCGGACAGAGTGCAAACCCCGTCCTCGCGCAGAGATGTGCAGAAAGCAGTATTAGTAGAGGCTTTCAGGAACTTGTACTTTGAGCCAACCTTTGAGCCGCTGGCCACGACGCCGCCCGGGAAGGGAGTTATGGTGCCCTTTACCTTGCCGATAGCGCCTACTGCCGCCTCAGCCGCCATCAGGCCTGCCGCCTGATTCTGGGCGAAGATGAGGAAGTTTCCGCCCGCTATTCCGTCTATGGCTCCGAAATTCTGCTCGACGATGAAGTCCCCGGACATGAGGGGAATCCTCCAGACGCTCCTGCCGCTGCATTCCGTTTGCTTCTGGTAGCCGTCGCCAAAGAAGGACAGCTTCTTGCCAGTGTCAAACTGCTTTTCTGCCTCAGGCATGCCGGAATACGCCGCCGCGGTCGGGGCAGTCAGAATGCACTGGCCTATCCGGAATAGGAGCGAGTTTTCCAGGTTCTTGTAGCCCATGTTGCAGATCAGGATATTGACTCCCGGCCTGCCGTCCGGCGTCTCGCCGCCCCCGACGATTCCCTCGATCCCGGCTTCAGCCGAGCATCCTATCACCGACGTGCCGAATCCCGTGGCCTCACGCGCCGCCTCGATAGCCCAATGCTCCGTCACTGCCGTGACGGTAACCCTTGCCATCTTTATGGGAAAACCTTCCGCAAAGGTATCTTCGATCTGAACACCATTGATTTCCATATCATCCCTCAACAAATTTCGTTTCTATCTCGGATTGAAGACAGCCAGCTCAAAACCACAGCCCTTATTCGCCAGCTCTGCAAATGCCGCAGCCGCACAGACCGGCCTTTCCAGGGGCAGATCATAAGCCGCTTTCGCCACTTGCCCGGCAGACTCCGCCCTCAGATCTATCGCTTCAAAGTCGGTCTTCTCATATGTCGCCACGAGGAAAGAACCGTCTTCCGTCAAATCAAACTGCTTGACCCGCAACTCGTCCTTCCTGGCGATTCCCAGCCACGCATGATCCGCCTGCACGGCGCCCGCTATTCGCGGGGTATCAAGCTCATCCCTTTCGTAGCCGTAGGCAGCCAGGCTGAGGACGATGGCGTCCATAGGCTTCTGGCCATCCTGTATTCTCTCAAAGATCATGTCGGTATGAGTGCCGTTGCTCACCACCGCAAATCCATTTTCGGCGCCGCCGGACGCCCGGATGCAGTTGTAGGCGATGTAAGGATTCCTGGCTAGGTCAGCGCTGTCGATCGGCGAGACCATGATGCTCTGGCCGCGCACTTCGGCTCTGCGATTGGGAAAAGAGCGGGAGGAGACTCTGTAGGCGACAAAGCTCCTTCCTTTGCTGCGGCCTACTATGACTATTCGGCCTACATACATATTCAGTCAACCAGCTTGTACCTGGCGATGTTGGCATCGGCCAGGGCCTGAATCCGTCCCAGGTTATCCGCACATTCGGCCTTCTTGAAGAGGTGCTTGTAGCGGCCTTGCAGCTTGAGGTACTCCTGCACAGGCTTGGGTCTGCGCACCTTCTTGACCCCGGTCAGCTCCCCATTCTCGTATTCGGTGAGCGGCCACAGGCCGGTCTCCACAGCCAGGCGGGCCAGCTCGATCATCGTGCCGGCATCAAATGTCCAGCCGGTGATGCAGGGCGCATTGACCTGAATATATGATGGCCCGTTCACCTGCAGAGCCTTCTTGACCTTCCGCCGGAGGTCCACAGGATAAGCGACCGACGCGGTAGCCACGTAGGGAACCCTGTGGGCAAGGGCAATAGCCGGCATGTCCTTCTTGGGCCGGGCATTTCCCTGGCTCTGGCTGCCAGGCGGAGTAGTAGTAGTCTGCGCGCAAAACGGCGTAGATCCGCTTCTCTGCACGCCGGTGTTCATGTAGGCCTCATTATCATAGCAGACGTAGAGAACCTTGTGCCCGCGCTCGAACATGCCGGAGTTGCAGCCCATGCCGATATCAAAGGTGCTGCCATCTCCGCCGATGATAACCACGTTGGTGTCCTTTCCCTGTCTCTTCAGCATAACCTCCACACCGGAGGCTACCGCGGAAGCATTCTCGAAGAGGGAGTGGACCCAGGGGACACACCAGGCGCTCTCCGGAAATGGAGTGGTTGTTACCTCCAGGCAGCCCGTGGGCGAGACCACGATGGTATTCGGTCCCGCGGCATCCAATACCAGCCTGATTGTAGTAGGCATGGCGCATCCTGCACAGGCCCTATGCCCAGGTGCCAGCAAAGATTTTTCCATTTTTCTCAGCTCCTAAAGGATCTCCGTCCTCAGATTCAGGAATTCAAACTCGGGCTGCTCTCCCTTGCGGGCAGCTTCTGCCTTGGAGACGATACTTCTGATGTCCTTGATGGTGATATCGCGACCGCCGAGGCCCGCCGCAAAACCGATAATGGGCGTTCTGATATTGCTGTTGTAGAATGCCGCCTTCAGATCGGTTACAAGGCCTGCTTCGCATCCTATGGAAACGTCCTTCTCGATAACGGCAATTACGCTGGCATCCTTCAAGGCCTTTCGCAGAGCCTGCACCGGGAATGGCCGGTAGCTTCTCACCTTGAGCAGACCGACCTTCTTTCCTTCCGCACGCATGGCATCGATGGCATCCTTGATGGTGCCGACTACCGAGCCCATTGCTACAATTACTGTCTCTGCGTCATCCAGGAAGTAGCCGTCCAGTAGCCCGCCGTAGTACCTTCCAAAGGCCGCCTCAAACTCACGCGCAACCTTCTCGATCTTGACGAGCGCATTCTGCTGGGCCTCGAACTGCTGATATCGGAACTCAGTGAATGTTGAGGGGTCTGCAAAGGCTCCAAAGGTCTTGGGGTGAGCAGGGTCCAGGATGTAGTCCGGCTGGAAGTCAGGCAAAAACTCCCTGGCCTTTTCCTTGTCCAGAAGCTCCACCGGCTCGTAGACGTGAGTGAGGACGAATCCATCCATGCAGACCATGATGGGCATTCGAATCTCTTTGTCCTCCGCGATCTTATAGGCCTGCAGCGTAGCATCGACCGCCTCCTGAACATCCTCGGCATAGATCTGCAGCCATCCCACGTCGCGAGCGCCGATGGAATCCTGCTGGTCGTTCCAGATGTTAAGCGGGGCGCCAACCGCCCGGTTGGCCACATTCATGACAATAGGTAGCCTCATTCCTGAGACGTTATACAGGACCTCGTACATCAGGGCCAGGCCCTGGCTGGTGGTCGAGGAGTAGCCTCTGCCTCCGGCTGCGATTACTCCGACCAGAACGGAGAGGGCCGAGAATTCGGAATCCACGGTTAGAAATTCGCTGTCAAGCTCGCCATCCGCTACCATCTGGGAGAGGTTCTCAACAATGTGAGTCTGAGGCGTAATCGGATAGGCAGAGATCACATCCGGCCGGCAGCACATGACCGCGTGGGCCACTGCGTAAGAGCCCTCTACAACTTTTTTGCTAGCAGTCTTCTCGCTCATCACTTCTCCTCCAAGACCATTGTAATTGCCATGCGTGGGCATTCATTGGCACACACGCTGCAGCCTTTGCAGTAGTCCAGGTCGGGAACAAACAGCCCATCTTCCTGGTGGATGCAGCCCTCTGGACAATAAATCTCACAGAGGCTGCATTTTATGCATTTATCGTGATCGAATTGAGGTACGAATGTGCGCCAGGCACCGGTCTTTGTTATGCGAGTGCTGCAGGCGTCCACCAAACTTCCCGCTTTGATTGCCATTAAGATACCCTCTCATAGGCCGTTTTAATGGCGAGCAGGTTCTTCTTGCCCAGCTCCCCTTTGAATCGCTCTGAAATAGCCTTGTTCAGGCTCTCCAGGCCGACCTCTTTGCTCGCTCCGCAGAATGCGCCCAGCATGGTGGTATTGACGATAGGCCGCTTCAGGATCTCCATAGCGATCCTGGTGGCATCGATAGTAATAACCTCCGCGTCGGTCTTCAGCTTGAGCGTCTCGCCGGGCCGGTCGGTGTTTATTATTATCTTCCCGGTCGGCTTGAGCCCTGCCGCCACGTCCACTACATCGAGCAATGTCACGTCCTGGACTATGACATAATCCGGCTCATAGATCTGACTTCGGACCCTGATGGGTTTATCGGCGATCCTGGCAAAGGCCATGACCGGCGCACCTCTGCGTTCCACTCCAAAGGCCGGAAACGCCTGTGAGAACCTCTTGTCCTCAAAAGCAGCAACGGCAATCATTTCGGCAGCTGTGACCGATCCTTGGCCACCGCGACCATGTAATCGAATCTCTTTCAAGGGCTGACCTCCAATAACTCGCGCTCTGATCTTCTCTTCCCCGCGAAAAAGTGATGAGTAAATATATCTCTTTCGGAGCCACGGCAAGTTCTTATGTAAGATGCACTTCATACAACCCCAGTATCAATCCGCTCGGGCAAGAGTCCAGAGCGGAAAAAGGAATAGTCTATGGACAACAGGAACGAAATACTCTTTGCCGTCCGGGAAGCCAAGAGGAATATGGGACAGGCCGCGGACTTCCGGGTCGCAGATGCTCTTACCATCCTTGAAGGCATCGCGCCATTCCTGAATAAGGAAAACATCATTGCGATGAAGTGCAAGAACTGCGACAACTATGCAAAAGCCACATTTCCTTTGAACCGGGATTTCTGGGCAGTGGATGAAAACGAATACTGCCATGCAAAGAATGCATCCCTGAAGAATCTCACCGCTACCAAGCTTGCCGGGTGCCCCCAATACTCCAGCCAGGCGTCCCAAGACCTGATCGCCCTGGGTACCGCCATAATGGAAGAGGATCTTCGGCCTGCTTTTCAGGAGAGAAAACTCTACGATCGCAGCAAATTTGCCAGCTACACAGTGGCCTTTCGGCTGCAATCATTACCGGGAAACGTCTGCATCGAACTGGGGCACAGAACCGACGAAGGCTTTGCCTGTAGCGACATAAGGCTCTACATATTGAGAAGGCTGGATCCCGGGTTTGGGGCAGTCGCCTCTCAGAAGATCGCCGAGGCCATGAAGAGCAGCCCGATCATAGTGGTGCAGTCCGGTCAACAGACCAGAAGACAACTGGACATAGACTATGTGCTGGAATGGATAGCTGAAAAGCGAAAGATGGATATAGTCTATCTTTAGCCCGAATTCTAGATGACAAATGATGATTAAAGGATGTTACAGACGATGGCGCAACCGTTAGTGCCAGATACCAGCGTGGTAATCGATGGCAGAGTCTCTGCCAAGATCAAAGCAGGTGAATTGAAGGGCCACAGGATCGTGGTACCTGAAGCAGTTGTAGCCGAGCTGGAAGCTCAGGCCAATCATGGAAGAGATATCGGCATTCGAGGATTGGAGGAGCTGAGGAGGCTCTCGGAACTTGCCAAGACCGGCAAGATCGAGCTGGAATATGTGGGCATAAGGCCCAATTTGGACCAGATCAAGCTCGCCGGCGGTGGAGAAATCGATGCCATGATCCGGGATGTTGCCCTGGAGCTTGGAGCCTCTTTCCTTACCAGCGATCAGGTCCAGTTCCGGGTGGCAGAAGCCATGGGCCTGGACGTTGAGTACGTCCGCCCCCAGCGAGAGGCTATCAAGCCCCTGAGCTTGGAGAAATACTTCACCGATGATACTCTTTCCGTGCATCTCAAAGAAGGTGCCATTCCCATGGCCAAACGCGGCAGGGTTGGGGATTTTTCTCTGGTTCGCCTGGGAGAGAGGCCGCTATCGGAAAGAGAGCTGAGGGACCTTTCTCGCGAGATCTATGAGCGGACCAAGGCGGACCCGGAAGGCTATGTGGAGATGGAGAAGATCGGGGCGACGGTAATTCAGCTCGGTCCGATGAGAATCGCCATAGCCAAACCGCCATTTTCAGACGGACTGGAGATAACAGCAGTCAGGCCCGTGGCCAAGGTGAGCTTTGATTCCTACCGCCATAGCGCCATGCTGAAAGATAGGCTGAAGGAGAGCCAGAGGGGCATTCTCATCGCCGGTCCGCCGGGATCGGGCAAATCCACCTTCGCCGCAGGGGTTGCCGAGTATCTCCTGAGCTGCAACTATGTGGTCAAAACCCTGGAATCGCCTCGCGATCTGCAGGTTCCTGACGAGATCACTCAGTACGGGCCGCTGGAAGGCAGCATGGAGGCCTCGGCGGATATCCTGCTCCTGGTCAGGCCGGACTACACCATCTACGATGAGGTCAGAAAGACGCGCGATTTCCAGGTCTTTGCGGATATGCGCCTGGCGGGCGTGGGCATGATCGGCGTGGTGCACGCCAATAAGGCTATCGATGCCCTGCAGCGGCTTCTCGGTCGCGTTGACCTGGGCATGATTCCTCAGGTGGTAGACACCGTGGTCTTCATTGAGAAAGGTGAGGTGACCAATGTCCTCGATGTGGAGTTTGTGGTCAAGGTTCCCAGCGGCATGGTAGAAGCGGACCTGGCAAGGCCGGTGATTGTGGTCAAGAACTTCGAGACGGGACAGGATGAGTTCGAGATGTACTCCTATGGCGAACAGATCGTGGTCATGCCCGTCTCCAAAGAGGAGCGCAGGCCGTCTCCTTCCTGGAGGCTTGCCAGCCGGGAGATTGAAAAGGAGATATCGCATCACGTGCGGGGCCCCTTCCAGGTGGAGATGCTCACCGATTCGTCTGCGGTCATCCACGTTCCCCAGGACGAGGCGGCAAGAGTGATCGGCAAGGCCGGCAAGAACATCGACCAGATCGAGAAGAACCTGGGGCTGCATATCGATGTGCGCACCCAGGATGCTCCGGCCCTGGCAACGCCCAGGGTGGAAGATACTGCCAAGCATCTCATCATCTGGCTGGAAGGTATGGCCGGGGAATCCGTGGAGGTCTTCGTGGGCGAGGAGCCAGCCTTCACGGCCACCGTGGGCAGAAGAGGCGACATACGGGTAGCCAAGTCCTCGGAGATGGCCAAGCGCATAATCAAGCGAATGAAGGTCGGTGAGAAGATCGTGGTGCAGAAGGCAACCTCGGAATGAGATTGCCTTTTCGCCGGAATTGATCTTCAGTTCGTTCTTTTTTTTCTTTTCTGCCTGGATGCAGTTAATTAAAGCGACAGTTTTATGTTCGTTAGTTGGAGAGCACAGAATGATTAGCATAGAACATTGATGACTGGAAAATGCAATTACGATTATCACAAGAATTGGGGGGAAATTAACGAAATGAAAATTGCTGATATAATGTATCTTGCCTGCATTATGGTGCTCATTTTTCTGACAGCTACTTCAATGGCTGAGGACGATCCGCTCAATCCGGCAGGAAGCAGCGCCCTGCAGGATATAAAGAACACAATGGGAGATGAGATCTTCCGGCCAGGGAATCAGGACCAGCTCGGCAATGCCACGCCAGTGATAACAGGAAAGAATCTGCCTGGATCAATTGGCGCCACGCAGTCATCTCAGCCCAAGGCGAGGCTGCTCAGCCCCAGCAGCGGCTGGAGCATTAAGCTGATGGACAGCCTGGATCGATCTGTCTCTCTGCAGATGTGCCAGTCCAATGATGTCGTATTCGGCAAAGGCACAATCTCAGTGGGCCTCAATACTCTAAACACCATGGCAACCGGGACCATCAGCGGAAATAAGCTGAACCTGGACATTATCTCAGATGATTTAACTCTCTTCCGCCTTTCTCTGACCATGAACGGCAAATCCCTGTCAGGCGATTATCACGGATACAGCGCCAGCTATGTGTCCTGGAAAGGAATCGCCATGGGAAAGATCAATTAGATTCAAAATATTAATTTTTTGCACTTTATCAAATAAAATTTTTAAAATAAATCGTTGTTTGTCGTATAACCATTAAGCTTATCAACTAATAATTTTCATGTTAACGCCAATGGCAGCAGAATTGAACAACGGTGAGGTGGGTTCGTCATGAGATACAAAATTATTATATTATCATTATTGCTATTCATTGCCTTCCTGGCGGTGACTGCTTTTTGCGTTGACTGGAGCAATCCCAGCTATAACGCAGATGAAATGATCGAT
>JAQVZT010000394.1 GCA_028708055.1 Methanothrix sp. | reverse complement strand
ACATTAATTTAAGTTTTATTGCCTTATAAAATTTTGGTATTAATAAGCAAGAGTATATATTTTTATTAATACAGGTATCCAATGAAATAGATATCAATAAAAAGATTTCATGGCAAGAAGAAGAAGACTCGGACCCACAAACGCCTTCGTGACCGGACCATGAGTCTGACATCTTTGCCAACCAGGCAACTCCCACAAAATAGGCAGCGATTCTACCTGCAATAGCAGCATTTGCAGAACTCTTGACCACACTCAGCATTCTCCGCCCTCGCCTTCATTTCCGCCCCGCCTCCTCCGCAGCAAAGGCCACACCCCGCCGCGTGAGTTCCGCCAAAAGCTCCTCCATGAAGACTCCCCGCCCGCTCACGTGCGCGTGCTCGGCTGCGCACGGGCGCCCTCCGCTGTAACCGCTGCTCGTAGTAATAACGCCGCAACTGGGGCTGCCGGCCAGGCCCACAATGCGCAGCTTCGCACCCTCTCGGGCCAGCATCTCCAGAAGATCTGCATGCGGCTTTATCAGATCGCGGCAGATGCAGAAAAAGGTGGCACTTCAATCTGATTTGCCATTCGATTCAAGTAGCAATGCTTTTATGCACATGCATCCAATTAAAGCAAGGCGATAATATGGCGAACCAGATATCAAACGCTCCTAAATTTGACCCGGAAAATCCTTTGCCATATGGCGGTACCACTGACACACACGGCAATATCATCCAGGCAATTACCAGAGAGGAACAGGATGCAATGCTCGCCAAGGTAAGGAGAGCTTTCGGGAAGAAGAGATGACAGATATCACAATTGATACGGATTTGCTCTTCTATGTGTCGAGGATCTATATAGGATCGTCAGGCTTTAAATATCATGAATCGGAAGTAATACCTATGCTTGAGAGTGTGGAGCGCAAGAGCCGGACGTCAGAGCTCCCTTATGATATGGAAGAGGAAGATGTCACCACAGGGCTAATGAAGCTCTCCGAGCTATCGCTGCATGACTTCTTGTCGAGCGAGCCGGATATCTACACGGACAAAGATCTTAAAGTCAGATACAGATGAAGGGTGACATTGTCCTCGTTCCTTTTCCAAATTCCGACTTGAGCACATGGAAGCGAAGGCCAGCTTTGGTTCTCTACGAAGACCCTCTGGAAAACGAAACAACAATTGCATACATCTCCTCGAAGATCCCAATGACTCTATCAGCAAATGATATATTGATAACAAGGGGAACGCCCTCCTTTGAAGAGTCCGGCTTGAATCATAATTCTGTCATCAAAATAAATAAAATTACAACAATAAAAACCCATTTCATCGCCGGTTTGCTTGGATCTGCCGACGAAAGCTTGCAGGCACAGGTCAATTCGGCCCTGGATGCATGCTTGAAGTTTTCAGTATCATTTTATTTATAAGCTGCTTGGAGCCTTAAGCCGGGGATGGCCTGTTCACCGGGCCTCGCTCCAGGATTCCCCGCCCTTACCTTCATTTCCCCCCGGCCTCCTCCGCAGCAAAGGCCACCCCCCGCCGCGTGAGCTCCTCCAGCAGCTCCTCCATGAAAACGCCCCGCCCGCTCACGTGCGCGTGCTCGGCTGCGCGCGGGCGCCCTCCGGTGTAGCCACTGCTCGTAGTAATAACGCCGCAGCTGGGGCTTCCCGCCAGGCCCACAATGCGCAAGCTCACGCCCTCCCGGGCCAGCATCTCCAGAAGATCCGCATGCGGCTTTATCAGGGCGCGGCAGAAGCGGCGAAAATGGGGCACATCAAGCTGGTTTCGGGTTACAGCCCAGCGGGAGAGGCCCAGGTAGAGCGCCTCCGGGCAGGGCAGCTGAACCATGTACTCCTCCGGCTGAAAGGCGACAGGCGCGAGGCCCCTAACTCGTGTCAGCGGATTGAGCAGGCAATGGGCGACGACCGTGACCACTTTTCCGGGACCTCCAGCCCTGCATTCCAATGAAAATCCCATTTTAGGACGCCCTTGCCCAGATCGCTTGCTCAGATCACTTGACCGGCGGAGGAGAGATCATTTCTTCCACTGCTTGTTCTTGATGTACTGGTAGAAGCTGATGCCTTCCATATCATCGTAGAAGATGATGCTCTCCGCCCGCTCCCCAACCTTGATCTTCAGAGTGCTGTTGTGAAACTCATCCACGTACAGCACATCATCGATCACTTCAAGCGGCACAGTCTGAACGCTGTCCCATGCCAGGCCGGGCCTGACAAAATGCACATTCTTGTCGGTTGTCACCAGATAGCCCAGGACCTTGTCCATCATGCCCATCCTGGCGATGGCCAGCATCTCCTTGGATGCCCGGCTCTCCAGGATGGCAGGAGCAATCTGCACCAGCGTCTCCCCTGCGGCAGCCAGCTTCTTGGCAGTGCGGTTCAGTTTCTTGGGAACCTCAACCACTGGGCCGCCCGCATTAATCGTCTCGGTCATCAGGTCACGATCTTCTCCAGGCAATCATTCTCGATAGCTATGCGCACCTCGCGCGCCAGCCTTCGGCCAGTGGACATGTTGGTGCGCCAGAGGGCATTTCCGTAGGGATGGCCAACCGCCATGTGCACATTGGTCCCGCCGCCGATGCGCGGAGCGACATCGTAGATGTAAAAGTTCAGGTCTTTATCTACACAGGTCTGCAAACAGAATGGCCCGATGATGCCGGGAGAATAGTACTCCTGGGTCGCTGCCACATACTTCTCAGCGAGAACGAATGCCTTCTCCAGGAGTGACTCGCGCAGGGTGGCAGAGTTGTGGCCGCAGACCGTGTACTCGGGATTGATCTGCTTATCGTTAAGGGTGAGCTGCTGAGGCGCTGGCAATCGGCAGTGCCCGTCCAGAGAGGTCTCAAAGCGCCAGTCGATGCCAATCAGCTCGATCTGCTCGCTGATGGGCGAATAGAAGAAGTCCAGATTGAAGACCGGCCCGATCACATAGCGCTCGATTCTCGCCAGCTCAATACCATCCTGATCGATCACATTCTGGCGGAGGAGCA
>JAQVZT010000051.1 GCA_028708055.1 Methanothrix sp. | reverse complement strand
TATTAATATTATTGATACATTTTCCCATAGGGAGTCGGGAAATGATGGAGGAAAACGATCAGGAGTTCTTGCGCGCGCTTCATGAAGAGAAGATTCGAACTCAAAACGAACGCACTCAGCTCGTCACTATGAAGCTGGCCTTTATCACTGTTCTCTTTGGCCTCAGCTCAGTTGATATGGGTATCGATATCGCCGACATATTCTGGCTGCTTTACTTTGTCCCTTTAGTGGCCATAAGCTATGATCTCTATATCATGTCCGCTGACTCCCGCATCAAGCGAGTGGGCGTTTTTCTGGGCAGAAACCCGGTATCTTTGACTGGCAGGGCGGAACGTGAGTGGGAGCGGTTCTGCACTTCCTATCGGGATGGCATGGCCCCCTCTGCCAATCTGTTCTTCTCAATTATCGTAACCCTGGCAGCAGCCGCTTTTATCCTCTCTCAGGGGCTGCTTCCCGGAGGCGTTGCAGACAGATTGATGAAGCTGTGGTTTTCAGCCTGGCTGGTTATATCTCTCACCGCGATCGCCATCCTTTGGGCGAGGCACCAGAGGCTCATCAAGACCATCGGAGACTACATGCCGGCCAAAGGCAAGAGACTGGTCGGCTTTATCAGATGATGGGCTTGAGCGGAGTCGCTCGCTTTTTTTATTACGTTTTAAGGAAACCTTAATATGAGCCTAAGACATAGGTGATGAGATACAATTTCCCAAGTCGAATATCAGTTGCCAACAAATCATCATTTCAGGATTGGTGAAATTTCTAATGGCGATCAAGGAAAAGGAGATCAAGAGAGCTGTTAAAGAAGGCTATGCTCGAATTGCAAAGCAGGCAACATCCTATTATTCGTCACGAAGCTGCTCTGGCTGCGGTGATATTCCTCAGGCGATAAGCAAGAGGATGGGCTATTCCGATGAGGAGATATCGGCTGCTCCCCCGGAATCCAATATGGGGCTGGGCTGCGGAAATCCCGTGGCACTGGCTTCTCCGAAAGAGGGTGAGATCGTCCTGGACATGGGTGCAGGAGGCGGATTTGATTGCTTTCTAGCTTCCTCCCGGGTGGGGACATCCGGAAAGGTAATAGGCGTTGATATCACCTCGGAGATGGTTGATCGCGCCAGGGCCAACGCCCGCAAAGGCGGTTACACAAATATCGATTTCCGGCAGGGGGACCTCGAGAATATGCCTGTGGCAGACAGGTATGTGGATGTGGTCATCTCCAATTGCGCCATCAATCTCATTCCCAACAAGACCATGGCCTTCAGAGAGGCATTTAGGGTCCTCAAGCCTGGCGGGAGGCTGGCTGTTTCCGATGTTGTGCTGACCAGAGAGCTGCCGGAATTTGTGAAAAGCTCCAGCAAAGCCTATATCGGCTGTCTGGCAGGAGCGATCATGAAAGATGAGTACCTGAAGATCATAAGGGGAGTCGGTTTTTCTGAAGTTACCGTTGTGGCAGAATCGAATTTTCCAATAGAGTCACTCCTCTGCGGGACGGCGGGATCGTCAGTGATTGAGATGCCGAGCATTTCCTCTGAGCAGCAGAAGGAAGTTGCTGATTCGGTTTTGAGCATAAAGGTCAGCTCAGTAAAGCCAAAGTAGACAGAAATTGAGAAAAAACGAGACAAAGCAAGATAAAGCAAAAAAGGCAAGATAAAAAAAAATTGAGATGAATCAAGATTGCTGATAAAATCAAGATGAATCAGGAGATGATTTAGATGAAGATCGGTTTACTATCCTGGTCAGGTTTGTCGTCTTTGCCATTCCTTTTGTCGATTCTCATATCAGTCTCTGCATTTGCTCCCTCGGCGCAGGCCGGCTGCTCAGTGGGGGGATGCGGTTCCGGCAGTGACTCCTGGCTGGAGTCGGCTCAGGCTTTCATGAACTCTGATGTTCCGCTGGCTGGCGTGACCGGAGCCTCTAACTCAAACAGTATCAGCTCGGGCAGCTTCCGGGCCGGCGAGCCCTCCGGCGCGACAGAGGCAAAAACAGTGAGCAGCACGCCAAACGTCGCGGCCTCAAGCACGAGCGAGGCGTATGTTGCCACAGGCAGCAGGGCGGATTCTTTCCCGGCACCTGAAATGCTGAAATCTCTGGATGCCATCTCTGAGGGTGATGTGGTTTTGGATGTGTCCGGCAGCCGCACCCCGGGTCAGGCTCATTTGAGAGGAAGCATAAATGTCCCTGCCAAGAGCTTTTTCTATGAGAATGGATTACTGCGCAATGCAACCGATCTGGAGGCAATCTTAGGCAAAGCGGGCGTCACTCAGAATGATCCATTGATGATCTACTCAGATACATTCGGTTCTGGAGAAGCGACTGCGACTCTCTTTGCCCTGCGCTACCTGGGGCACAACGAAGTCAGGGCTCTGGATGGCGGTCTGGACAACTGGATAGCAGCCAGTCTGCCCTTGGAGACGACGGATAGCGTCCGCCCTCCGGCAAGATACGTAGCTGGTCCTGCCAGATCTGAGCTTCTGGCGGATTATGATTATGTGTTGTCCGGCCAGGCCCAGATGGTGGATGCCAGGACCTTTCAGCAGTTTGGCAAATCGAGAATTCTCAATGCCACATTCATCAGCCCGGAGAGCGTGCTGGAAGCAGGCAGGCTGAAGAACGGGACGAATCTTCAGGATACATTTGCCAGACTTAATGCCAGCCGGCCGGCAGTGGTCTACTCAGATGACATCTACGGGGCGTCCGTAGTCTGGTTTGCCCTGGAGCTCATGGGCTTTGATGCCAGAATTTACCCCTGGCAGGACTGGCAGGCTCACGAGGAAAAGTCAATTTAGGCGGTTAGGCAGTTATTAAAACTCGGGCAGGAAGGGAAGGTCAGAGCCGGGACAGGGAAGAAAGGCAATTGTGTGTCCCGTATAATGCCTTTATCCATTCCTGCCTTTACTCGTTTTTCAAATTATCACATGCTTACGCTATCACGCGCAGGGCAAATACCCGTCCTCGCACATGTGATTCTTGGCTATTATTATCTGCTCATTGATGGAGAAGTTGCCCACGAACATATGATTGATGCGCGTCACCTCGTACTTCGGACCCCAGACCTCCGGATTCTCTCTATCCGGGTCCAGCACCAGGTAGCCAATGCGTCCTATGCCTATGAAATCTGCATCTATTATCATTTCAGTGAGGTTGGGCAGCGCTTTCAATTCCATCCTGGTAGAGAGACGGGTAGCATCGGTAAACTCCTTGGACGCGCTCATCCTCATGGGATAGTTGTGTAAATAGGTGCTCTCACGAAACTTCTGGTCATAAGCAAAGAGATGAGCATTGGGATTGCTCTTGCTGCCTATCTCCATCACATAATGATCAGCAGATGCGATGCTTGCGAAAATGCAATTGACAAAAATGAAAGAGATGATCAGAATCGCCAGTCCCGAAATAGTCGCTTTAGTCTTCATTTTTGCCTCAATATCTCAATCACGGTTCCATGGATAAGTTCCACAGGTATTCAAGAGAAAACTCTCCAGAGCAGACGGTTACAGCCGGCCCTTCCATAAAGGCTTTGCCGTCTTCAAAGCTGATCAGCAGAGGCCCTCCTTTGGTCTGCACCAGGACCTCATCTCCTGCCAGCCCCAGGCGGCGGGCCACACTGGCTGCGGCCACAGATCCTGTGCCGCAGGAGAGTGTCTCGCCCTCCACACCCCTCTCAAAGGTTCTGATCTCCAGAGGCTGGTCGTTCTTGACAATCCTGACAAAATTCACATTGGCTCCCTCCGGAAAGAGGCTGTTGTGTCTGATAGACGGGGCGGCTTTGAGAATATCAAAATTCAAATCATCAACAAGAACGACCGCATGAGGAACTCCGGTGTTGACCGCCGATACCCTGAAGCCGTCAATCTCCTCGGAGATGAGGTCTCCCTGGCCGCAGGCAGGAATGGAAGGCCGGTCGAACCTGGGCTCTCCCATGTTCACCTTGGCCCAGAATAAGCCATCTCTCTCCCGAACCTGCACGGGAATGATGCCCGCCAGGGTCTCGACATCAAAAGACTCGCCCACATATCCGGTGTCCCAGGCGTACTTGGCGAGACAACGGATGCCGTTGCCGCACATCTCCGCTTCTGAGCCATCCGGTTGAATGAGCCTCATGCCGAGGGAGGCCCTCGGGCTACCTGTGAGGAATAAAACCCCATCCGCTCCTATGCCAAAATGGCGATGGCAGATGGCAATGGCGAACTTTTTCTTCTCTCCCTCCGCTATTTGCTCGCGACCCGTCTCATCTATCAGGACAAAGTCGTTGCCGTTTCCATGCAGCTTGGTGAAGCTCAGGCCGCCGGGCCGGAAGGGATCGTCATCAAGCTCTATTTCAGAAATATCTGCCAGCTTCATTTTATATACCATGCACCTTTTTACTTAGCGTGTGCTGATGTATGCTAATCGGCTGATAGTGTGGTGATGTCATATTAAACCCATTCTACAGGTGGCACTGGATCTTCTTGAGCTGGACAGATCAATTCAGATAGCCAAAGAGGCCGTATCGGGCGGCGCAGACTGGATTGAAGCAGGAACACCCCTTATCAAGAGCGAGGGCATGGACGCTGTGCGCGAGATCAAGAAGGCCCTGCCGGGAACTCGAATCGTGGCCGATATGAAGACAGTGGACACGGGGGCCATGGAGGTGGAGATGGCTGCCAAAGCCGGAGCCGATATCGTGGCCCTGCTTGCCGTATCCGACAACTCCACCATCGAGGATGCGCTGCGGGCGGCGCGAAAATACGGCGTTCAGATTATGATGGACCTGATATCCGTTCCCGATCCCGTAAAGCGTTCTCGCGAACTGGAGGCACTCGGTGTGGATTACATCTGCGTTCATGTGGGCATCGACCAGCAGATGACCGGTCGCGACACGGTCGATTTCCTCAAGGAGATCGCAAAGGTAGTCAGCACTCCCCTGGCAGCGGCTGGAGGCATCGATCCGGTCACCGGCGCGCAGGCTATTGCCAGCGGTGCGGCCATTGTCATAGTGGGGGGAAGCATCGTAAGAAGCGCTGATGTGACTGAGTCTGCCCGAAAGCTTCGCGATGCAATAGACCATGCCCAAATCAGTTCAGGCGCCAAGATGAATCGGGATGAGGAGATGGTAGCCATCTTCCGAGAGGTATCGGCGCCCAATATCTCCGATGCCATGCATCGCAAGGGAGCCATGCGCGGCATTCTTCCCATAAATCTGAAAACCAAGATCGTAGGCCGGGCTGTGACCGTTCAGACCTTTGCCGGAGACTGGGCCAAGCCCGTTGAGGCCATCGACCTGTGCGGACCTGGAGATGTTCTGGTAATCTACAACGGCAGCGATTACATCGCTCCGTGGGGGGGCCTCGCTACCCTGAGCAGCAAGAACCGTGGTATCGAAGGAGTGGTCATCGACGGAGCGGTGCGGGATGTGGACGAGATCAGAGAGCTTAACTATCCCATATTCGCATCAGGCATCACTCCGAATGCAGGCGATCCCAAGGGAATGGGCGAGATCAATAGCGAGATCACCTGCGGCGGCCAGACGGTGAGGCCGGGTGACTACATTGTAGGAGACGAGAGCGGAGTTGTGGTCATACCGAAAGAGAGGGCCTACGAGATCGCCAGGAGATCCAAAGAGGTCCAGAAGATGGAGAGCAGGCTCTATGAGGAGATCCGGCGCGGCGGGACCCTTTCCACGGTGGCCAACCTCAAGAAGTGGGAAAAAGCTTGATGACAAGCCGTAAATAGATTGAAATATTCTTATGAAGGCGCAATATCATCAAGCAATGCACAAGTCACGCATAAGTATCGCATAAGTATCGCATAAGCAACTCATAAGCAACTCATAAGGATTCATCCGCAATGCGTAAGCGACTCATCCGCAACGTATCCGCAATGAAAGAGCATTAGCAATGCAAGCATATTCGCAGATTAATATTCACGTGGTGGGATTAACCGAGAGAGAGATCGAGGAGAAATAACATGGAATTGGAGGACATCGTTTCTAAGTACCCACCCAAGCAGATAATGCTGATTCCTATCGCTATCATAATATTGGCGTTTATCAGCTTGGGCGTGACCTATTTTGCCACAGGCTCGCCTGTGAAGCTGGGGATAGAGTTTACGGGAGGCACTCTCGTCACAGTGCCGTCCACATCATCGGAAGAACAAGTTGCTGGGCAGTTTGACGCTTATCCTCTGGTGGATATAAGAAACATCGGCGGCAGATATATGCTCCAATTCGGCCCCATGAGCGACTCTCAGTATGCCGATCTTGTCAAGCTGGCCAACACAAATTTCGATGGTCCGGAGATCAGGCACATAGGACCGATTTACAGCAAAGAGCTTCAGGATCAGGTCGTCAGGTACCTTCCTCTTTCGTTCCTGTTGATGGCTATAGTGGTCTTCCTGGTCTTCAGGGAGCCAATCGTCTCACTGCTGGTGGTGGTCAGTGCGCTGGCTGACATAATAACTGCAGCCGCTTCCATGAATCTGACCGGCGTGCAGCTCTCGCTGGGGACGGTAGCAGCTCTTCTCATGCTGATCGGCTACTCTGTAGATACCGATATCCTGCTATCCATGAGAGTTCTGAAGCGCAAGGGCAGCGTGGAAGAGAAGATCATTGGAGCAATGGGAACAGGCCTCACAATGGCCGGAACCACGATCTGTGCGGTAATCGCTCTGATCATAGTCTCAAATTTCCTTTACTTTATAGTGCCGTCATTTACCAGAATGGACATCATCGCTGATATGTCTACTGTACTGATATTCGGGCTGGCGGCGGACGTATTCAACACCTGGGTAACCAATGCCCAGGGGCTGAGATGGTATCTGAATAGGCCCAAGAAGGCAGTCAGGGGGCAGAAGAGATGAACCTTTTTGAGGAATTGTCCAAAGACCGAAGGGTCGTCCTGTACGCTGCGGTTGTGGCGGTTGCCATCATCTGCATCGGCTTTTTCGGCCTGAAGTTCGGTCTGGACCTGGAGGGCGGCTCGTATCTGCAACTTCAATTGCAGGGCGCAGAAGCCCAGATTGATGTCTCTCCTGAGAAGATTCTGGAGTACCAGTTCAATGCCTCCTCTGTAGAGAAGCACGGACAGAGCTATGTGGTCACCGTTCCGGGCACAGTAGATTCGGCATTTGCTGATGACCTAGGCTACATGGGCTCCAAGATCGCGAAAGGAGAAAACAGCACCAAGGTCACAATAGTAGCTGCTCCCGAGACGATCGTCATCAATTACCTTAAGAAGAATCTGGATGCCGATGTCCAGCTAAATGTGGATGTCGTGCCGGTCCGCTATGAGATCCGGACCAATGTCACCCGGCAGTCGCTCGATGCTCTCCTCGCCCCAGTGGGCGGAAAGGTTCCCGCAGGCGAGGACGCATTTGTGATGGGCGTGTCTAAGGAGACCGTGGACGAGACCAAGAAAGTACTCGACTCCAAGCTCAATCGGCTGGGCCTTCAGGATATAAAGGTTAGAGTAGTCGATAACAAGTACATCCTCATCGATCTGGCTGGAATGGATGTGGCCACAGCCCAGGATGTAGTGGGCAAGCCCGGCAAGTTCGAGATAAGAATCCAAACCGAGAACAACGAGAGCATGCATGTGCTCTACGGAGATGCCGTGGAGTCGGTGGACATCCCCCAGGGAGAACGCAATGGAGGATGGGGTGTTCCCTTTGTCCTGTCTGAAGAAGGAGCTCTGACCTTCCAGAAGGCGGCAATAGATGCCGGCGCAACCAAGAGGCCCGAGGATCATTACGTATCCATGTACCTGGATAAGGATGAGATCTTTTCCGCGCCGCTTGCCCCTGAGCTGGCCAGCAGCCTTCAGAAGGCTCCCTCTCGAAGCATGCAGGCGACCGTGGGCGGAGGAGATGCGGGCTCAGCCAAGGCTAAAGAGCTTTACATCCATCTGCGTGAGGGCGCTCTGCCGGTCAATATCGAGGTCGTGGGATCAGGCCAGGTCTCGGCAGCTCTGGGCAAGCAGTTTAAGATCCAGATGGTCATCGCCGGTTTGATTGCCCTTCTGGCGGTAGCGGGAATGATATTCTATCGCTACCGGGAGAGGAGGATCGTCCTGCCAATGGTCACCACCTCATTCTCTGAGGTTGTGATGATGCTGGGCGTCTGGGCTTTGGCCGGCTGGCAGCTTGATCTGGCCAGCCTTGCCGGTATCATCATGGTGATAGGCACGGGCGTGGATCAGCTGGTAATCATCACCGATGAGCTCTTGAAGGGCGGAGAGGCTGTGGCATCGTCTGCCGATCGCACCATCAAGGAGAGGGCGGCAGAAGCCGCGGAGAAGGCGGGGGTGGGCAAGGTCGCCGCCACCAGCAGCAAGGTCTATCTGGCCCGGCTGTCTAGAGCGTTCGTGATCATCATGGGAGCGGCGGCAACAACCGTCGTAGCCATGCTGCCGTTGCTGGTCATGGGCTTTGGCTCGCTTACCGGATTTGCGCTTATCATCATCCTGGGTGTGATTCTGGGAACGCTAATAGCGAGGCCTGCTTACGGCAGGATCATCGGGCACATACTGGCCACAAACTAGAGATCCAAAAAAGGATGCCTGCAGGGTGAGAAAACCTTGCAGGACATATTCTATTTTTTCCCGTGCATCTTGATTAGCGTCATGATCTACTGCCGATTTTTCGATATATTTTGCGATGTATTCGGTGTTCTGATCAATGGTTTTCTATCGAATTAGTTATACGATTTTTCCAGGAGTTGGCTTTGCAGTTTTGTTCTTCTCTTCTTTGCACCAGTGATGGATATATATATTCAAGTGTTCCGGGACTGCACTCATGGACTTCAATTCTTAACGTTTAAATATCGATAAATACAATACCTAGTGATAGGCATTTAAGGAGGGAATCGATTGAGAAAAATCCTGGTTTTGGCAGCACTTGCAGCTTCATTGATCGGCATGGCAGCATCTGCCAATTACATGTATGAAAAGGCATCTGTTAAAGGTGTCGGCTACAAGAACGTTGAAATGATAGTATCTACCCAAACGGGCTTTAACGGCCAGAAGCTTGTCGAGAAGGAGTCCGGATCAGGCAACGTCATCACCGAGAGAACCGAGCTGGAGGCTGAGAGGCAGCTGGAGAGATTCAAAGGCTTTACAAATGGAGGAAATGCTGTGCCTAACGGTTTTGATTTGCCTATTGGATCCTGGGTTCCAATTGGATTTCTGCGAACACAATGCATGTGGCCAACCGGCACCCTGTGCCCGATGGATTATGTCAACTTCACAAAGGAGGCTGAGTTCGAGTATATGCCAGTCTCTTACCAGACCGGAACTTATGACCAGAAGTGGGTCGAGAAGCTGTGCGTTCAGAACTACAGGATCGGCGCCGTGCTGACCGAGATGTACACCCATGCTGAGCACCTGCAGAAGACCACCGAGGTCAAGACCAGAGGATATGGCACCGATGAATTCCTGCGGGTTACTATCGAACCGGCTCCTAACAACGGCATATTCTTTGGAAGCTGCCCTCCATGTTGCACTGGGGTCCTGGAAGCCAATCTGAACAGCAATGTCATCGGCGTGGCTCACATCGGCTGGATCTCCCGCGATCCAGAAGCAGACCCGCAGCTCAAGGGAAGGCATGCCGAATACGGCAGATCCGTCGAGGACCTGACAGGGGTCTTCTCAATCGAGAAGTTCATACAGCTCTGGGGCAACTCCACCTGCGGAGCCATCAGCGTTGACTGGCTGCCATGCGTGTGAATAGAAATAGAATCTCCAACTTTTTTTATTGCCCAACTTTATGATGCAGATGATTAGCATTTCATGCAGAGCGTTTGGTTACGAATGTTTAAATATCAACATATATATATAGAACTTACGACAATCTTGACATAGGTGCCAATGATCTCAAGGACAATTTGGCACAATACCGGAGGGAAGGTTATTGGCAAGGAGGTTAATCGGTCTATTGCTGGTGAGCATTATTCTATTCGGATGCACAAACGATTCAATGGCAATGCAGATATTTGTAAAGACAATTGCTGGCAAGTCCATTGAATTAGATGTAGAACCCAATGATACCATCGATCAAATCAAGGCAAAGATCCAGGATAAAGAGGGGATCCCACCGGACCAGATGCATTTGTTTTTCGCCGGCAAAGAACTTGAAGATGGCCGAACGTTGGAAGATTATAACATTAAAAAGGATTCAACCCTTCAACTGGTTTTAAAAGATGAGCAAAAAAACCAGAAAACGTCTGGCAGTAGCTGCTATATGTACGAAAAGACATCTATCAAGGGTGTGGGATACAGAGCCTTGGAAATCATTGTTTCGACACAACAAGGCTTTAATGGTGAGAAACTTGCAGAGAAGGAATCGGGAACCGGTAACATTATTACTGAAATAAACGAGCTTGAAGCCGAGAGACAGCTGGATATAGGCGGAGATCCTTTGCCCAGCGGTTGCACATATAACAACATTAGCTGCCCAATGGATTACATCAACTTCACTAAGGACGCGGAGTTCGAATATATGCCGGTATCTTACCAGACAGGTCAATACGATCAGAAGTGGCTCGAAAAGCTATGCGTCCAGAACTACAGAATCGGCGCAGTCTTGACAGAAATGTACACTCACTCCGAGCATCTGCAAAAGACAACAGAGGTCAAGACAAGGGGGTATGCGACCGTCGATCAGGCTGCGGATCTCACCGAAATGTCTTGTCAGCCTTGCTGTACCGGCGTTCTGGAGGCCAACCTGAACAGCAATGTCATCGGCGTGGCCCATATCGGCTGGATCTCCCGCGATCCTGAGGCTGATAATCAGCTCAAGGGCCGCCATGCAGAGTACGGCAGATCTGTCGAGGACCTGACCGGCGTCTTCTCCATCGAGAAGTTTATTCAGCTCTGGGGCAACTCCACCTGCGGAGCCATCAGCGTTGACTGGCTGCCATGCATGTGAATTGCAGCTGAAGCTCTAATCATTTTTTCGTCTTCTTGAGGCAGTTCTTAGATGGAATAAAATACATCGACTGCAAGGATGAATGCGATATGTCCGACGCTCAGATAAAAAAGCTGGCCCGGCAGCTATCCCTCGGCGAGAAGGAGATTTCCGCGACCGTGGAGCTGCTGGATGGCGGAGCTACGATTCCATTCATTGCCAGGTACCGAAAAGAGGCCACAGGAAATCTGGATGAGGTGGCAATCTCCAGGATTCGCGACAATCTCCACAAGAATCGCCAGCTTGAAGAGCGGCGGGATTCGATTTTGAATTCTCTGGCCAAAAGAGATCTGCTCACACCGGATCTGCAGATGAGGGTTGGGGCAGCCGACACTCTGGCCGGTCTGGAGGACATCTACCTGCCCTACCGGCCCAGGAGGAAGACCAGGGCTTCCGTGGCCAGAGAACGCGGCCTGGAGCCTCTCGCAAAAAGGATCTTTGCTCAAAAGAATCGCAGCCAGGATCCGGAAGAGCTGGCATTATCCTTCGTAGATGAAGAGAAAGGCGTCGCCTCTCCGGAAGAGGCCCTGGCGGGGGCAAGAGACATCATGGCCGAATGGATGAGCGAGGACGGAGAAGCACGGCTGCGGATGAGGGCTCTCTTTCAGTCGCAGGCTGCGATAAGATCGGCAGCTTCAGCCGGGAAGAAAGTTTCCGCTGATGGCAAGGACGACAGCAAGGACGATGGCAAATTCAGGGATTACATTGACCACTCTGAGCCCATCTCCAGGATAAGCCCGCACAGGCTGCTCGCCATGCTGCGAGGAGCACGGGCCGGCGCCCTCAGCCTGCATGTCTCTCCGGCAGAAGAAGACGGCCAGGCGATCCTGGAGGAGCTATTTGTAACAGGGGAAGGTCCGGCTTCAGGCCAGGTGATGCAGGCGGCAGAAGACTGCTACCGGCGGCTCCTGGCACCATCAATGGAAAACGAGGCACTGGCCGCAGCTCGCGCCCGTGCCGAGGAGAAGGCCATCGAGGTCTTTTCTGAAAATCTACGCCAGGTACTCCTGGAGCCTCCTCTCGGCCAGAAATGCGTCCTGGCCGTCGACCCAGGGCTGCGGACGGGATGCAAGCTGGCAGTGCTCGATCGTCTGGGCAGATTGCAGGAGAGCCATGTGATTTATCCTCATGATCCTGGCGAGAAGAGAGAAGAAGCCGCGGATCTCGTGAGGGCGTTATGCAAAAAGAACGGCATCGAGATAATCGCCGTTGGCAACGGAACGGCAGGCAGAGAGACGCAAGCATTCCTGCAGAGCCTGAGGCTACAGCCGCCTATCATCATGGTCAATGAATCCGGAGCTTCGGTTTATTCCACTTCGGAAGCTGCCCGGCAGGAGTTTCCCCAGGAGGATGCCACCGTGAGGGGCACGGTTTCCATCGGACGCAGGCTCATGGATCCGCTGGCAGAGCTGGTCAAGGTCGAGCCCAAAGCCATCGGCGTGGGCCAGTACCAGCATGATGTGGACCAGACCGCC
>JAQVZT010000050.1 GCA_028708055.1 Methanothrix sp. | reverse complement strand
GAAGATCACATCGGAAAGTTCCGCCACAACGCGATTGCTCGCGGGGCGAACTCCTGTGGCCTGAGCCAGCCTTTCTACCTTCTCCTGCGTCCGGTTGCTGGCAAGTATATCCTCAGGCTCCACTGCATGAGTCTCAACGAACTTCTCAATCAGCATGCTCCCCAAATGCCCGGTGCCTATGAATCCGAATGCGGTCATTGTTCTCCTCTCTTTCATTCAAAATATCCGATAAGAACTGATTTAACTGTGATCGAGATTTCCGCCTTCATAGACCCTGCGGCATGAGGTGGGAGGGATTTGGATCCTTACCCCTCCAGCTGAAACTCCCTGGGCCACAGATCCTTTTCCTTCTGGCATTGCCGGCAATCTGTTGATCGGTTTGCGATCATCTCCTCCACCTCAGAGATCCGGATGCCGAAGACCTCAGCCAGAATCTCCTTGGCCGCCTCCAGCTCTGTAGCTCTGGCCTCCCGCCCGGTTGTTCCGGGCGCAATTGCCATCCTGCGTGCCCTGAGTAGATCAAAGACTGCTTGCATGATAGGGCGTTACTACGTGTAAGTTTAAGAACCTTTGCCGGAAAAAGATATTCTATAGCCATTTTTACACAATATAAAGTATGAATAAGATACAAATAAAAAAATGAGAAAACCGGTTCTGATTTTGGCTGGGCCACAGGTTACAGTCCGATTTCCTGCTCAAATTCTCTCCCGATGATCTCACTGATGGTTCCACTGATCGTCCTTCTGATTACAATTCTGATAGTCATTCCGATAGTCTCGCTGCAAAAAGAAGTCCTTATCCCGGAGTACCAATGCAATCGCCAGCAGCATCAGCAGCCCGGTCTGGATCAGTTTGCTGTCCGGATGGGTGAGGAATGCCTCATTGAAGTACCCGGCCGTGATATGAAAGACGATAGCGATGAGTATGCTTCGGTTTGTTTTGTAGTACAGCCAGTTCATCAGGATCACATAGGGAATGAGGCTGAAAGCGAAATTGAGGCTGTAGATAAGGCCCATCTCAGCCACATTGCTGTGATAGTAGCCCTTGATGAATGAGAGGGGCATGTGCCAGAGCGCCCAGAAGACCGCAAAAAGCAGGGACGTCTTGAGCAGGTTCATCCTCTGTCGCAAAGAGTCGGTGCCATAAGAGTGCCAGGCAAGCTCTTCAACCAGGGGCGCGAGAAAGAGCAGAAACCACCCGGGAAAGATTCCGGCGGAAAACGACGACATGCTTGAGAGGCCGAACTGATCCGGGCTGTATCCGAAGAGCAGGGAGATTGCCTGAGCCAGAAGGATGCTGGCAAGCATCAGGAAACAGGTGAGGAAGAGATAGATCGGCTTTATTCCTTTGAGGCCGATGATTCGCCCTTTGAGATCATCCCGCAATTCGGCATCCGGCCAGATCATCCAGAATGCTACCAGCGTCGGGCCAAGCAGCCCGGCAACGCCCAGAACGCCGACCGCTGTCCCAATAAGCCTGTTCGTGGGCGTGATGTGGCTCAGGTATGCCGCCGCAAACCAGAACGCCCAGGCAATTGCCGTCGAGAGCCCGTAGAATAGGAACGGGTGACGATATCTTTCGACGGCTATATTATTCTCAGTGGTCATAATAGTTACCTGCATAGTCTGACAATTTTTTGAGCGATGTTGGTGGTGCTAATCAACCTTGCCCTTGGACCCCTGAGATTTTTTAAAAATTTTCCAGGCTAAATGCCAGATCACTAAATTATGAGCGAGATCGGCGTCAGATCTCCCAACACTTTTATCAATCAAGCTCACAATTTTCAAAGGAGGATTGGATTATGGAATTCTTTGATATTATGAGCATCTCACACCGCTATATGGAGATACTTGACCCTTCCACGCCAGAAAAGACCATCAAACTCGGCAAATTACTCAAATTGAAAAAAGGGAGCCGAGTCATTGATTTCGGCTGTGGTTGTGCTGAACCCCTTTCTCTCTGGGCAGAGGAATTCGGTATTACTGGCATTGGAATAGATATATCAGGGGATTTCTGCGACAGGGCCAGGCAAAAATTGGCTTTCAAGGGTTTATCGGACCGGATCGAAATCGTTTGCTGCAATGGGGCTGACTACGAATTCGAAGAAGGGGTTTTCGATGCCGCAACATGTATCGGGTCGACGTTCATTTTTGGCGGCTATCAGCAGACGCTCCAGGCGCTGAAGCGAGCTGTTCGTCAGGATGGACGCCTTGGCATCGGTGAAACCCACTGGCTCAGCAATCAGGTGCATCCGGAATACGCCCAGAGACAGACGACTACCCATACAGAGATGCAGCTTGCTCAATTCACCCGGGAAGAAGGCTTTGAGCTCGAATACATCATCCGTGCCAGCCGCGATGACTGGGACAGGTACATTTCGGATAATTGGTATGGACTGATACGCTGGCTCGAAGAAAATCCCACCCATGCTGACTATGAACAGGTATTCAATCACTTCCGCGCTGACCAGGATGAATATTTGCAGTTCCTGCGCCAATCTATGGGTTGGGCCATGTACTGCCTCGCTCCCACGAAATCTCGCTGATATGCAGTTATCTTTGAAAAACATTTTTTAGTTCCATAAAGCGGTTGCATAAAAAAGGGCAATTGCAGGCTGATTTACGTTCTTATCCTTGTTTCTTTTCCTTGCTGATCTGAAAGAGTCCTGCTTGGCGTGCATACCGTAGTTGTGGGTGCGGTAGCTTTCAGATAAGTGCAAATTCATTTAATCTGATTGCAGACCATCACTCTATAAAGCGCAGCAACGGATAATTTGTGAGATGAGTCATATTCCTTGCACTAATGGACTTTCTCAGGTGCGCCTTTTGGTGTTCTTACGTCTTTTTCAGCACTTCGATCTTGCTCCGTCTACCTCAGCCATTGATTTTTCCAAGAGAAAAATCTTTCTGAATTAAGCATGTATTGAAATCTGATTCAGAGCGTTGCTCTCTTGGCATTTGCAGTATGGGCTGCAACATATTGATTAGTTCCATCAAAATCTTATGGCTAAAACATTGCGTCTAGGTCTCGCTGCGCTGGGCGGCTGCCCGGCGGGCTTGCTGAAAGAAATACGTTGGAGGAAAAGAGAGACATTTGTAAGCCCTCCGCTTGATGCCCAGGTAATTCTTCTGTTATGAGAACAGATTGCAGTAACCTATTATCTGAGATTGCCCTAAAATCGTTTTGCGCTTAAGATTATAGCGGGGAGTAGATTTGAACTACTGATCTACGGGTTATGAGCCCGTCGGGATATCCTGACTACCCTACCCCGCTTCATTTGGGATATACTCAATGACTTTACCTTAGCTTATAAAGCTTGTGCACAAAATGGCACTGATCTGGTGAGGCGAAAGGAAAGCACCGTGCCCGTCTCCCCAGAAAATGAGTCCTTCCCATGCCATAATTCATTCCTACTGCGCACCAATTCCGACGAGCGCGCCATACTTCTCGCCGCGCCGCCAGATGAGGGGCAAAGCCCTCCCGGAAAAATCCGGTGGCAATCCTGTGGCATATTTCTGATGCCGGGTGCAGGGAGTCGTTTACTTAATAGTCGTTTACTTAATGTATCATAAAGCGCCAGTGATATTCTCGTGTTGCTCCTGGGTGCAGATGAAGCCGGAAAAGGCCCGGTGGTGGGATCCATGTTCGTGGCCGGCCTTGTTATCGAGGAGGATAAGCTCTTCGACCTGGCCGGCTTTGGAGTCAGGGACTCAAAGCTTCTCACGCCGGCCAGAAGAGAGGTCCTGGCGAGAAAGATCAATGGGATTGCTGCCGACCAGTATATCCTGGAGGTCAAGGCCCAGATGATCGACGAGCTCCGGCTGGTAATGACCATGAATGAGATCATGGTCAGAAGCTTTTCGACCGTTGTCGCCAATTTGCATGCCGACCGGGGCATGCTCGATGCCGCCGATGTGAATGCGCAGAGGTTCGCAGATCGTGTGAAGGCCGCGAGCAAAACCAGCATGATCCTTCAGGCCGAGCACAAGGCCGATCAGCGCCACCACGTCGTCTCAGCCGCATCCATCCTTGCCAAGGTAAGAAGGGACGCATCAATGCGGGAGCTGGAGTCGTCCATGCACTGCAAGATCGGCAGCGGCTACCCCCACGACCAGGATACCATCAATTTCCTGACGGAATGGGTGAAGGAAAAACGGGCCCTTCCGCCATGTGTCAGGCAAAGCTGGGCGACGGCGCAGCGCATCAAAGCTAGTTTTATATAATGGCTGCCGGAAACCAGGAAGCTACCGTGAGAAGCTACAGTGTGAAGCTATAGTGAATCTTAAGTTTGAAGCATAAGGAAGAAGGGATCTGATGGATATAGAGGATACTTTGCTCATGATTCCAGGGCCGGTTAAGGTCGCGCCTCGCGTCTTGCGCGCCCTGTCCAAGCCCATGATCAGCCATCGAAGCGGTGACTTCAGCGCAATTTACAGCGACTGCTGCGGACTGCTCAAGCAGTTCTTCGAGACCAAGAACGAGATCGTAGTGATGACAGGCAGCGGCACAGTGGGCATGGATGCAGCTGTCGCCGGACTCATCGGCCATGACGATAAGATCGTAACCATATCCAACGGCAAGTTCGGCGAGAGGTTCACCGAGATCGGCGAGAGATACGGCAAAGCCATCCCCGTGAAGTTCGAATGGGGCACTCCCTTCGACCTCGATAAGGTAGAAGCCGCCCTGGAAGAAGGAGCCAAGGCTGTCGCCATGGTTCATAATGAGACTTCTGTGGGCCTCACCAACCCTGCCAAGGAGGTAGGAAAGCTCGCCAGAAAGCACGATGCGATCTTCATCGTAGACGGAATATCATCCATCGGCGGCAACGAGTTTCTGACCGACGAGTGGGGCGTGGATATCGCCATCACCGGCTCGCAGAAAGCTCTGGCCATACCGCCCGGCCTCGCCGTGGTCTCCACCTCGCCGAGGGCGGAAGAGCGCCTCCTGCCCAAGAGCAGCAGCTACTACTCCGACCTGAAGGCCCACCTGAAGAGCGTGCGAAAGAGCCAGCCTCAGACTCCCTTTACCCCGGCGGTCTCCCTGTTCTTCGCCATGCAGGAGTCCCTGCACATGGCTGCCGAGGAGGGCTTTGCCGTGCGACGGGCCAGAACCGCCAAGCAAGCCGAGTCGGTTCGCTCCGCAGCCAAGGCGCTGGGAATAGAGCTGTACCCGAAGGTCAACGAGCATACCCACTACTCCAATACCGTCACCGCCATGAAGATACCTGATGGCATCACTGACGACAAGCTGCGCGGCGGCATGAAGAAGCGGGGCGTGGTCGTATCCGGCGGACAGGACCTCATCAAGGGCAAGATCTTTCGCATCGGCACCATGGGCATGTGCTCAACCGGCGACATCCTGCGAACCATCCAGACTCTGGAGCTAATCCTGACCAAAGAGGGCAAGATCGCCTCCTGCGGCGCAGGAGTGGAAGCGGCCAGCCGGGTTCTGGAAAGCTGACGGGCCGATAACTTACTTAATTCATCTATTTTTAATCGATTAAAGAGAAAAAATAAGAAAAAATATAACGATCGGAAACAATTAAACATAATGAAATAATTGATTAATGGATCGCTCTCAAAATAGCGACTCAAAGAGCCAAAAAGGCTTTATAAGTAGGTATGCATTCGGTAACACATATTCTGGATTTCATGACTATAGAAAACCTTAAATACGGCAATTGACGTTCTGCGTATGCATTTGGTAACATATATTCTGGATTTCATGGGGGTTATCGCTGTTGAAGAGCTCGAAAGCAGAAATACTTATTATGGCAGTTAGTGCACCAAATAAATTCGAAATTAATGGATCCAATAGAGTGATATTACTATTGATTGTCTGCATGATTTCTGCTATCTCCTTAGCTATGCCATGCGCTGCCCAGAGCGGCTACGAAATCAGAAACGCAGCGGTCACCCCGGAATATGGCTACGAGGATTTCACCTACACCGCCCAGGTATGGATGAGCGAAGATGCAGCAAGAGAAGTGGGCATGATCGCCGTAACAAAATACAGCATGAAGCTCAATATTTATGATCAGAATCAACTTGTATATTCCGAATCCTCGCCTACTCAAACGGGCATGGGCCAGACCTCATTCTCCTTTGGGCCCTACAGCTTCAAGGACAGGTTCGCCATTGCCAGCACCAGCAATGCCACATTCGAGTTCATCTTTTATGCAGGAGGCCAGCAGGTTGCCAAGACAGCCAGAATTAAGGGCCCAATAGTCCAGCCGCCGACAATGACCGGTACTCCCAGCTTTGAGAAGAAGCCATATTTCTTCCAGGGAATTGCCCTCTCCGCGGGATTCAGGGATATGGAAGGGCTGAACCCAAGGCCTACCTGTCATCTGGAGATCACCGGCCCGCTGGGAACGGCAGATTCCCGGAGCTGGACCACAGCCGATGTCCCATGCCAGCCTTCAGGAAAGAGCACTTACTTCTGCACGGTCTCTGAGGACCTTTCCATTTACAGGACCGGCGGAGATTTCACATTCAAGCTGGTCTACAACAACCTCAAGGTTGACCCCCTGACCTACGGACCCTATAACATCTCTCTACAGCCCTATAATCCATCTGTAGAAAAAGTAAGCATTCCGAAAATGCTGGACTACACCAACTTCTCGATTCAGACATTTGTCAAGGATGCCGGAGCCAGGATGATAGGTGGAGTACCTGACGGGAGCAAAGCCAGCTTGATAATTAGCCATCCACAGAGTGGCGAGAAGACTTTTGAATCGTCCGATGCCCGAATGGTGGGCAGCTTCCTGGTCTACGAATGGACAAATAATAATATACCGGCCCTGTTCAACCGCAGTGATGTGCAACTGAGCAAGGCTGCACCATTCCTGGCCAGAGTCGTTTATAGGAATGATAACTGGGATTATCAGGCCGAGAAGTCCAATATCAGCTTCAAAGTGGTCGAAGAAATTCCCAAGCTTGATCTGCAATATCCGACTTCCGTGTACGTAAGAGAAGGCGAGAGCACCACACAGGACATCTCCGCCACAGTCACCTTCTCCAAGGGCGCCGGAGATATGAATCTCCATCTGTATGGCCCGGATCTGGATCTGAATCAAACGGAGAAGGGAACGCCACTGGGAGGAAACAGCTATCAGTATAAGTGGCAGGTTTCCTTCGATAACCGGCATATCAATAACAACTATACACTGGCACTATCTTTCATGCATGACTCGCTGGAAGGAGGTCTGTATGCTTTTGATGACAGGTCCATCAGAGTCTTGCCGCTGTCGGTTCAGTTTTCCGGAGGAGTTGTCTCTCCATCAGCCGGCCAGTGGAACGATAGCTACACATATTCCCAAAAGATCGATACGACCATCGTGCCTCTGGATGTAGTGCTTCAAACCTATGATCCCTGCAGCAGCGAATGGACCGATAAGGGTGCCCTGAAGGCGACTGTTCAGTCATCCTGGCTGAACTGGACACTTCAGCCCTTCAGCTATGAATGCCCGGAGATGCAGGAGCAGGCAGCTAAGTTCCGTTTCAAGGCCAGCTTTGCCGGGAAAGACTATTACTCAAAGCCCTACCAGGGACCGTCCTTTATGGGTGGCAGTCCCGTCCTGATCTCTTTGGAGAGCGATCCAGTGGTCTACGTCTCCGAGGACCGCGAATCTTCGGCCAGCGTTGCCGCGGTGGTGGAATACGGTGTCGGACAGGGCCAGGCCATACTCAGCCTGCCGGAAAAGAGCATCGAAGAATCCAGCAAGGGCATAGCTTTGGGCGGCAACAGATACAAGTACGAATGGAGCCTGCCGTTCGATGTGACAGATGCCGGCAAGAGCTTCAATTATACTATCACCTACAGGCATTCCAGTCTCGACGGGGATATTCAACTGGCAGAAGAGATGATTGCAGCAAAGTCGCTATCTATTGACTTTGGCAATGCGAGCGTATCTCCTGCAAAAGGCAGGTGGAATGATACATTTGCCTATTCCGTTCCCATAAATGCCAGCATGGACGCATCCGTCAAGCTGGAGGTTTATAATCCCTGCACACATACCTGGGTGCAGAGGGCAACCGGCAGGATCAGTGCTGGTGATAGCGTGCTCGATATGAAGGCGCAGCCGCTCAAGAGCAAGTGCGCCGACGCAGAGGGCAATGCTGCCAGCTTCCGTTATTCCGCCAGCTATGCCGGTCAGACCTCGGAATCGGATGTCTATTCCGGTCCGACCATCAGCGGAGGGCAGCCGAGGATGATCTCATTTGACATCGATGAGCCTGTGCTGTATGTGACAAATGATGCTCCCGCCTACCAATCGGTCAGGACTGTGGTTGATTTCCCGGGAGAGCAGGACGCGATGCAGCTTACCATTACCGGCCCGGACAGGGTTCCTGTTATGGAAGAGATGAATCGTGTCTATCTGGGCGCAACTGAGTACCTGTACACCTGGAACAAGGAGTTCGGCCTCAAGGATATCGGAAATTATTCGATAAGCATCAAAAACACAAATCCGAACGCCGCTGGGGGCATGGTCACATCAGCAGGGACCATGATGGTAGCCTCCCAGGAATCAGGTTCTGAGTTGGAGCCCAAGGCCATCGGAGACGTAAAGTTCCTGCCGGTCCTGTTTGTCTCTCCAGAGAAAGGAGAGTCCCAGACCTTCAGCGCAGAGATCTTCTCGCCGAATGGAAAGGGTACGATGACCCTGGATCTGACCGGAGCGGATAAGAGCCGAAAGGTGGACATGGCGGTCACCGATCTCGGAGCAAACCGGTACAGATACGATTACACAGAAGAGTTTGATGCTGCCAATGCCGGCAACAGCTACCTGTTCTCTCTCGTTTACCATCTGAAGGACCGGAGCTATTCTCTGTTTAACGATCACATCATGCAGGTGGCACTGGAAGGAACGGAGCCCGAGCCTGTGTGGGAGCCCAAGCTCATCCTGGAGTATGATACGACGCTCTATGTGCCAGCAGGAGGAAAAGCAGACCAGCTTATCCATGCCACCATCAATTACACGAAGAGCGGAGGCATCCTCAAGCTGAACCTGACCGGCCCCACCAAGAATTTCCGTGAGGATCTTAGCGACAGGGCTATTGGGGACAACAAATATCTCTATGAAGCGATTGTGCCCTTTGAGGATAAAGATATAGGAAAAAGCTTCACAATATCTCTGGCATTCAACCACACCGATCTGGGTGACTACCGGTTTGCCGACCATTACATGAGGGTTCTCAAGAAGGCGCCTATCGGGCAGACAGACGTTCAAGGAACCGGGCTGAATGGAGCCAAGAATGGCGGGGCCTTCGACGAGAGCACAGTTAAGGTAATCGGCAATGTTACTCCCAATGTAGGCGTCATTCAGGCCTGGGATGAAAAGGACCCGCTTCATGCACTGACCTATACCCTGGAGCTTCAGAACTGGAGCGCTGAACAGGTGCCATGGATTGAACTATCGGTTAGGCCGAATGGAACCGACCAGCCATGGATGATCGTTGGAGGCAAGAAGCGGCTGAATCCCGCCACGAAGAGCGTTAGCTGGACGCTCAAGCCATTCTGGGGGACGCCGTTTTTAGGCCAGGCGGAGTATAAGTTCCTGATCGACGGCGCTGAGACGCAAACCTTTGAGGGTCCGGAGATCATTGCCGTGGTATCCAACGCGGGAGACCGCCTGAATAACAAGAACCATGACTTCTGGGCAACGGTCAATTCCAGCGAGAACCTGACTATATGCCTACTCGGTGGTGATAACGCAATTCCTGAACTGATCAAGACCTGGACGATCAAAGGCCAGTGCCAAGATTATCTGTTTGAGTCTGGTGAGCAGACGTTTAGCTGGCAGATTCCAGAGGCACAAACGTCGCCGTACTACGATTTCGATATTCAGAAAAAGTCCATGGAGTTGGCGCAATGAGAGGCAAGCTCATTTCAATACTGATTGTATTTGCGTTACTGCTATCGGTTCAAAACGTTGTGGGACCGGCTACACAATCTGCCGGCTCGTCAGGCGGCAGCGGTGGTGGAGGTGGTGGCGGAGGCAGCAAGTCGGTTGATATCGACAGGCTGCTCAAGGCAGTAGAGGATGCAAAGAAGAACAAGCCGGCCAAGCTAGAAGAACTGAAGACGGTCCTTTGGAAGGACCCCATCACCAGCGAAGAATATGTAATGCCCACTGTGCTCATGTACTACAAAGGCAACAACACCACGGTCAGCCGAAACCAGCCTCTGGAGATTGAGACTGTAGCCACCAACAACAATCCTCTCGAGATGCGGCGTATGCTCGATCTTTATCTGGAGGTAAAGGAGCCTGGTTCGGATAGGTACGAGCGCGTCAACTCCTGGCCGGAGAAGATTCAGACCAACGAGTACGATGAGAAGACCAATACCACTTACAGAATCTGGGGGATGCTGCCCTCTTTCGCGAACCTTAAGAAAATGGGTGAAGTCAGAGTGAGGGCTAATATAAGCGACGGAGTCAATAAATGGAGCACCACGGACTACAAGGACTTAAAGCCTCCTTTCTATTCCGAACTGGTATTTAATGTCACCAACAACCTGCCGGTCATGAGCAACTTCAATATCACTCCATCGGGCCTCGTGAGATACAATGATCCTATCGAGTACAAAGCGGATATATCCGATGCCGATGGGGATTTGCTCAATGTGACGCTGCACATCCTCGATGAGAATGGCATTGAGCTGAGGAATGAAACCCTGAATATGAAACCAGGTCCTGTGAGCTTCAAGGCTAATGAATATGGATTCTTCAAGGAAGCCGATGCCGGCAAAAATTTCTCCTACTACTACAGTTATGATGATGGAATAGACTTCGTCAGCAAGGATCCTGACCAGCCGCTGAACGGACCTGATATCCGAAAAGGCCCAAAGCTATCCGTGGATAAGCTGGAATTTTCCTCCAGCAGCGAGAATTACTATTGGTGGGAGTTGTATGGATTCAAGGTAAGGGCAAAGAACTTGAATCCTGAGGAGTATGACGTTTCATTTACTCTGAGCACCAGGACAAATAGCAGCCAATGGAATACGATAGAGACAAAGACTGTACGAATTGGCCCAGATCCTGTCGAGGTGTACTTCAATGACACCAAACCCTTCCGGGTTACCGATGCCGGGCAGACCTTCTACTACAGGGTGAAGTACTCGGAATATGATCAGAGCGGCAAAGACAGCATGGATCAGAAAGGAACCAGGATAAATGCCAAGGTAGTGCCTTACAGCATCCACAGTCCGGTGATGATCCTGAATTTGGCTTCAATGCTTATCCTGATTATAATTGGAGGCTTCTTAATTGAAAGAAATCTCAAAAAAGGTGTAGAAGCTCACGAGCGGGCATCAGGCAGAGCGATTGGAGCTAAGGTAGGAGTCGACGGCAAATCAGGAAAAAGCATTGCCGATCGAATTAGTGAGATGCTGAGGAGGAGCTAGGTTATGCCAATGGATACTGCATTGACTGCGGATAACTTATTTGTGGCAGGCACAATCGCGCTGGCAGTGGGCCTCATTCTAGCAGCAGCCCTGCATATTATTAACCTGAACAGAGTGCATAAATTGATGGGCGTTCTGCAGAAGAAGACCGTTTCCAAATCGCTTCTCTATAAGGAGATGACGGTAGCACAGGGCTCCAACTTCACCGCTCTTGCCTTGACATCATGGATAATGCTCTTTGTTGCAATTGCTTTCCTTTACCTGTTGGTCCCAACCTACCTGCCCTTTAGCTACATGAATATCGCCGAATTGGCCTCAAATCCAATGGGGTTTGCCATATTCGGCCTGTCCATAGCGTTGCTGTTCACAGTAATCATTCTCTTTGTGGATAAGCTTCCCGAAGACCTCAGGCAGTTTAAGCTGACGGAATTGTACAGCTTCTATTCCATCTCCAAAGGCACTAAGAAGATGATTGGACTGACTATAATTCTTCTGTCATGTTCGATCGTTCTTTCTTCTTATGTGGGCACAATCTATCCAAACCGATCTTCAAATGTCGAGGTCATTAGCCTTTTATTATTGATACTTTCGGCATTTATCCTGATTATGCCGATCTACAAGGAATCCTGGGAGGCAAGAAGATGAAACTATGCATTGTAGGCATTGGCGGAGCGGGAGGCAAGATCACTCAGGAGTTTCTCGGAAACGTCGATCTTGATTTCCAGCTCCTCTCTCGCATTACTGAGGCAGAATACGTCTCCCCGGGCATGATACAGGGT
The DNA here is from genome assembly GCA_028708055.1 of Methanothrix sp. Classification (GTDB taxonomy): domain Archaea; phylum Halobacteriota; class Methanosarcinia; order Methanotrichales; family Methanotrichaceae; genus Methanothrix. Next base: position 248 of record JAQVZT010000050.1, on the reverse strand, counting down.
ATCTGGCTTGAGGCGGATAAGAATGATGCCAAGAATATCCAGCATTTCTTTGGAGATATGAACGAAGGATGCTATCCCTGCTTTTATATTCCGCATGACGCTGTAGCTGATGGATGCGAGGTTCATAGACTTGTCCGGGAGAAATACGGCTACGATGTTAAGAAGCAGGGATTCGTTAGAGACGCTCAATACCTCAAAGCCATATTTGAGATATTTGATACCGATGAGGAGATCCAGCACACCGTAGG
>JAQVZT010000393.1 GCA_028708055.1 Methanothrix sp. | reverse complement strand
CCCGACAGATCCGCATTGATCATATTTGCTCCCACCATGTCTGCCCCGGAGAGGTTGGCCCCTTTGAGGATTGCATCACTCAGCATGACCCGTCTCATGTAAGCATTGGACAGATTTGCTCTGGTTAAGTTTGCGGCGCTGAGATTGGTGGCCATGAGGTCGACACCGCCCAGGTTTGCCTTTGAAAGATTTGCATTGGAGGCCCTTACTTCCTCCAGGTTGGCATTGAAAAGATTCGCGCCGGTCATGTCTGATCCAATCAGGGCCGCTCCAACGAGATCCGCTTCAGAAAGGTTGGCTCGCACTAATAGCGAATCGATCAAGTTAGCCCGCCGGGAGTGCGATCTGATTAGAGTGGCTCCGGTAAGATCAGACTGCCTTAGAACGGCAGCAGTGGCGTTGGAATCATTCATGTTCGCCCCAGTTAAGATCGCATTTGGCAAGGTGGCCTGGCTGAGATCCGCTCCTTTGAGGTCTGCTCCAGTCAGGTTAGCGCCTGTGAGATTGGACCCAGCTAGGATCGAGCCGCTCAAATCGGCGAATGATAGATCAGATCCGCCAAAATCCGTTTCAATAAGGGTTGCATTTCTGAAGCAGGCTCCGGCCAACCTGGATTCGCTCAATTCGGATCCTACGAGAAAAGCTCTGCTGAGGTTTGTCATCTCCATATTGGTATTCTGTAGCTGCGAGCGAGTCATGTTGGTCTGAGATAGATTGAGACCGCTTAAATTATAGCCGCTCAGATCGATGCGCGGCTGAAATGGCTGATTGATTATGATGCTATCAGGAGGCAAGCTGGAGATGGGAATGCCAAATCTGACCAGTTCAAAATCATCGAACTTAAAACGATTGAAGTTCTTACTCACAACGGGAATGTTGTCTGCGTCTTCTCCCTCTAAAATTCGCAGCGCGAGCTTGGCTGCCTCGCTTCCCTGAGACGATCCAGTGAGAAGCTTTCCTCCGACAATGCCGTATCCGATGAAGAAGTCCCACAGAGCATAAATGGGAACAGAGCTGGAGCTGTGCAGCAGGCTTGTTGTATCTTCATAAGTCAGGATCTTTCCATCTTTGTCCCGATTAAAGGTCATCTCCAGGATCAGGCTATCATCCGATAGGGCTGACACACGCTCTGCGAGCTGCTCTGCTGTGAGATTATCGAGATACTCAAAGGAGACTCCGTCTTTAAGACCTACAATTGCATCATCCATTATCTTCCGGTTGGCTCGACCAGTTGTCGTATTGTCGTTTACAATGGCAATAAGCTTTGTATCGGGATGCAGCTTGAGCATAAGCGAGACGGTTTCGTTGATATCGAATACTTCCGTAACGCCGGTGAAATTGGACCTCGATCGTATCATATCATCTGCAAAGCTTATGACCCCGCAGAATACTACCGGCGTTCCCGGGAAGATCTCATCGCGGTTAGCGAGCAAAAAATTAAATGCGTCGGTATCGATAGAAATGATGACATCAAAATGACGGTCTTTATACTTCTCAAGATACAATATTTTCAGGTCATTCAGACGGGACGCATTGGGATCGATTCTCTTTGTATCCATGAATTCTACATTAATGGCGGCGGAAGGCATATGAATTGCAAATTGATGCTTAATCTCAGAGATTATGCTGTCATCCCATTTCATCCCCAGATTATAGGAGGAAAGAACTAAAACTTGCTTTGGCGAACTATCTTCAGCCGACTGAGAGACTGCAATCAAAGATGCGATCAGAAGAGATAAGATGATACTCTTTATCAAGAGATGCATAATTCAGTCACCTTTGATCGAGCAATAGTGATGATGTTGAGATACCTACACTTTAATTTATAAAAATCATCTCTGATTGTCATCTTTCGTCTCCCGTCAGCTTCCCGCAAACTATTCAATATTATCGTTTATGTTCCTATTTAGCCATATTGCTCCGGCACAATTAGCTATTTATGCAGAAATCTCCATTTATAAACGATGATCTTCCAGATCCTGGATGCCAACTACACCTACGATTCCGATCACAGTCCGCTGGTGCAGCTCTTCGGCAGCACGCCCGAAGGAAGAAGCGTTACCTGTCGGGTGGCAGGATTTCGCCCCTACTTTTATGCCGGCGTAGATGAAAAGCTGTCGGAAAGCGCCCGAGAGGAGCTTTTGGCCCAAGGCCAAGAGGTAGATGTTGTGGAACGCTTCCTGCCTATCGGCTATCAGACCGCTCCCCAGAAGATGCTCAAGATCACCACTCATGACCCAAAAGAGGTAAGAAGCCTCAGAGAAAGAGCAAAGGAGATTGCCGGAATCAAGGCGGTCTATGAGACGGATATTCTCTTCAAGAACAGGTTTCTCATCGACTGCTCTCTGGGTGGCATGGGCTGGGTGGATGCGCCCACCCCGGAGTGGACCGCGGGCACGTCCGCCGCCGGAGCCATCGCCTCATCTGCTCTGCCGCCGATACCCTATGGGGCTCTGCATCCGGTCTCGCATGAGACCAATGCACCGCTCCGTTTTATGAGCTTTGATATCGAGTGCTTGCCCGATCATGGTGAGATGCCCAAGGCGGAAAAGTCGCCTGTGATTCTCATCAGCATGGCCTTCGAGCCGGAATACCAGGGCAACAAGGACCTGGTCCTGGTAGGAAAGAACATCGACTGCCCCCGCACAGATACCAGATCCTGTCAGGACGAGAGCGACCTCCTCTCATCGTTCGCCTCAATAGTTCGGGACTACAATCCGGATATCCTGGCAGGATATAACTCCAATGAGTTTGATTTTCCCTATCTCCAGGAGAGGTACAGGCAAAACCGGGTGGATGCCCGGGTAGGAAGGGACGGCAGCTCCTGGTACATCAGAAAGATCGTGAGCAGAACGGACGTATCCATTACCGGCCGGGTGGTGGTGGACCTCTTGCCCATCATCCGCTCCTCCTACAGCCTCAAGCAATACACTCTCAGAAATGCTGCTGCCGAGCTACTCAAGATGGAGAAGTACGATGTAGACCCAAAGGAG
>JAQVZT010000392.1 GCA_028708055.1 Methanothrix sp. | reverse complement strand
GCCATCAGCAAAGCGGGCCTCAACCCTTACATGCTGGAGATGGCCAACATCCGGGAGCAGTGCTCCTGGGTGCACATGGACCAGCCTGCCATGGCCACCGAGAAGGCCAAGGACCTCATTGCCATGGCAGTGGCTAAAGCGGCTTTGCTTCAGCCTCTGGAGCCGGAGAGCATACCGGTCAGCAAGGATGTGCTGGTTATTGGCGGAGGAGTGGCCGGGATCGCTGCCGCGCTCGATCTGGCAGATGCGGGACTGCATGTCTTCCTGGTGGAGCGCAGGCCTACCATCGGCGGCTACATGGCGCTGCTCACCGATGTGTTTCCCACAAACGACTGCTCCATCTGCGTCCTGGGGCCCAAGATGTCCGAGGTCTACAATCATCCCAATATCACTCTCATCACCTACGCTGAGGTCCTGGGCGTGGAGGGCAGCGTAGGCAACTTCACCGTCTCCGGAGTCCGTCAGGCCCGATATGTGGACGAAAAACTCTGCAAGGGCTGCATCAGCGAGTGCTCGAGCGTCTGCCCGGTGCAGGTGCCAAGCGAATACGATTTTGGCATCGGCAAGAGAACGGCAATTTATGTTCCATATCCACAGGCTGTACCGCTGGTGGCATGCGTTGATGCAAAAGCCTGCATAGGCTGCGGGCGATGTGCCGAAGCCTGTCCGGCCCAGGCAGTAAAGCTGGATCAGGAGCCCCAGGATTTTAAGCTGAATGTGGGCGCCATAATCGTCGCCACCGGCTGGCAGCCCTTTGATGCAACGCGCAAGGAGGAGTACGGCTTTGGCAGGTACAGGGATGTGATCACCACCCTGCAGATGGAGAGGATGCTCAATGCCTCCGGGCCGACCAAAGGCGAGGTTGTCCGCCCCAGTAGCGGCAAGATCGCCGGGTCCATCGCCTTCCTGCAATGCGTCGGATCGAGAGATTCGAGCGTCGGAAACAACTATTGCTCCCGCATCTGCTGCATGGCATCGCTGAAAAATGCCCAGCTGGTGAAGGAGAAGTATCCTGATACTGATATCACCATCTATTATATCGACATCAGGGCCTGCGGAGAGGGTTACGAGGAATTTTACGTCCGGGCCCAGAAGCTGGGAGTTAATTTTGTACGCTCCCGCGTCTCCGGTATCGAGCAGGTGGACGGAGACCTCTTCTTGATCTTTGAGGATACCCAAACCGGAGAGATGAAAAGGGTCAGGCACGACCTGGCGGTTCTCTCCGTGGGCCTGGAGCCGGATAAGAAGGCGGATGTCCTGGGCAATCTCCTGGGCCTCTCCCGAAGGCCGGACAGATTCTTTGAGATCGCCCATCCCAAGATGAGGCCGGTGGAAGCGCATATCGACGGGGTCTTCATCGCCGGCTGCGCCTCCGGCCCCAAGGAGATTCCCATATCCATCGCCCAGGGAAGCGCGGCAGCGGCAAAGGCAATCAAGCTCCTGCACAGAGGAATGCTGGAGCTGGAGCCCACATCGGCTTACGTGGACCCGGATAAATGCATCCAGTGCAAGCTATGCGTCGATACCTGCCCCAAGAAGGCCATATCTGTGAAGAGCCCGGCTTATGTGGATGAGGCGGCCTGCAAGGGTTGCGGCTCCTGTGCTGCAGCCTGTCCGGCGGACGCAATCAACATGCGCTTTTTCTCTGACGAGCAGATCATGGCTCAGGTGCGGGCGGCCACGGCGGTGAAGAGAGAGGATCCCCTGATCGTGGCCTTCCTCTGCAACTGGTGCAGCTACGGGGCTGCCGATCTGGCAGGAACCTCGCGCATTCAGTATCCGACCAACGCCCGCAACATTCGGGTGATGTGCTCGGCGCGGGTTGACCCGAGCTTCGTCCTGGAGGCCCTGCGCCGTGGAGCTGACGGGGTGCTAATAGCCGGCTGCCGCATCGGTGAGTGCCACTACCGGGACGGAAACTATCAGGCCCTGCAGAGGGTAAACGTGCTCAAGGGCGTTCTGGAGAAGATCGGCCTTGATCCAGGTAGGGTCAAGATCGTCTGGTGTGCAGCCAGTGAAGGAGAGATCTATGCCAAGGACCTCAGGGATTTCATAGGCGAGCTGAAGGCTCTGGGACCCATTGGAACGGAGCTAAAAAAGAAAACCGCTGAGGAAAAGACTGAGGCGAAGAGCGCGGAGAATAGCGCGGAAAAAAGCCCTGAAAAGAGTGCGGAAATGAGTGAGGAGAAGAATGCGGCGAAGAGTGAGGAGGATGCACCGGCATGATGGAGATAGAAAAAGACATGGATGTGCAGGGCACTCACATTCTGGCCAAACAGAAGACCAAAGAGAGGGAGATTGTCCTCGATTACGATTATGAGAAGTGCGCCGGATGCTCCATCTGTGTCGACCTCTGCCCGAAGAAGGCATTGCAGGAGGGGCCATTGCAGGAGATCGCCAAAGGCCTTGATGCCCCGGCCGTGCTCATCGACCTGGATGCCTGCGCCTTTTGCGGCATGTGCGTCAACTTCTGTCCCACGAAGGCCTTCAAGATGACTGTGCGAGATATCAAGCCCTCACCGGAACCAGCGGAAACGGCAAAAGCTCCGGAGGCCCGGGCATGACCGATCCAACTCATGAGGAAGATGCTGGCGGAGATGCCAGCAAAGCAGCTGAAGGAAAGGAAAAGGTAATAGATTTCATCCGCCAGGAGCAGTATCCAAGGCTGCTGGCTGAGGCCCAGCCTAACGATAAATGCCTGCCTTGCCTGCTCTGCGAGCCGGTCTGCCCTACTGGTGCCATAAAGGTCACATTCAATAAAACTCGCGAGGACTACGGGCCGCTGCGTTCGGGAATAAAAGGAAAGATTGCTGTTGATTCTGAAAAGTGCAACCTCTGTGGCCGATGCGCCAGATTCTGCAAGGCATTTCTGCTCCTGGACAGGGATGCAACAGAGAGGGCGAAAGATCCCCGGAACCTCAAGCCCTATGAGCAGCTTTTAGTGGACGAGGAGCTTTGCGACTACTGCGGCCTTTGTGTTCCCCTCTGCCCGGAAG
>JAQVZT010000391.1 GCA_028708055.1 Methanothrix sp. | reverse complement strand
ACTATCCTCTGGTCTACGCCGGTCCCATGATTGCTCCTCAGCATGGGGATACAACGATCATGGACCGGCCGGAATCATGGATACCGGAGAAAAAGACCCAGGAGGAGATCATAAGATACCGGCTGAACCTCATCAGAGGCAAGAGGCCCGTGAGAGTCACAAAGCTGCAAGATCGCTACATAGATAAGCTGCAGGACATTTCTCTGTCCGGCTGTTCCATTGAAAGCGAAGCGCAGTTCTCTCACACTCCCAAAGGCATGTCGTTTGGCGATGATCACGCTCCCTTCGGCCCCAGTGCCCCACTGGAGAAGCTGCAGATCAGTAGCAGCCGATGGGATACAAATCTGGAGAAGGTCTATTATGATACAGACCTCCTGGCGGCAGATGCAGTATGCGACCTGCATCAGAAAGGTCAGAATTTTTCGAGCATAGAGAAGGCATTTTCCATGGGGACCATGGGCCTTGGAAAGAGAAGACGGCTGGTTCCCACTCGCTGGTCTATCACTGCATGTGATACCATCCTCGCCAATCGGCTTCTGAAAAAGGTCAGGAATTATGATCCTATCGATTGCTGCCAGGTGCGGGAGTTTGCGAGCCTGAATAATTATTATGCCGTTCTTCTTCTGCCAACCGCCTGGCAATATGAATGGATGGAGGCTTTCCTGCGCATCCTGGATTCTGAAGAGCTATTATTCTCTGACTACGAGAGAAATGCCGGCAAGAGGGGATATTCCCGGGTGGGAGGATGCTACTACTCCTGTAAAATGGCGGTTTTGGAGGCTCTGGCACGGGAACATAAACAAGCGGGTGCTATAGTCCTCCGGGAAGCCTATTCCGGTTATGTGCCATTGGGGGTATTCAACGTGAGGGAGAACGTGAGAAATGCCATGCATGAGACTGCTCTGCCATTCGAGGACATGAAAAGCGCCCTGTGGCATATTTGCGGCAGGCTAAGGATGCCTATCAAGAAGTTCATCCAGCAGAGCGATCTTTTAAAAGATCTGCTTAAATCCCGTCAGACTACGCTTGCCGCCTTCTCCTGACTTAGGCAAAAATAAGGTGATGATTGGGAAAAATTGATATAAAACTAGCTCATCAATTTGTTGGGAGTGAAATGTGTGGATAAACAAATGATGAAAGATAAGCGTAGCTTGTCTTTTGCTATATTTATATTCAATATATTATTATCATCTGGCCTGGCTTCTGCCCAGTGTGGAGATTGTGATGATAATAATCCATGTACCATGGATCTGTGCGAATCAATGACCTGTCAGCATATTCCTCAGGAATGCGGCAATGATAAACCTCCTGCAAATGGCAGTGCTCCGCAGAGCCCGGAGGTTCCAGGACAGAACTCGCAGGTTCCACCATCAAATAAAGGACCTGGCCAACCGGAAGGCTGCGATGATAATAATCCATGCACCAGCGATTCCTATGGTGCCAGCGGCTGCATTCATGACCCGGTGAATTGCGATGACGGAAATCTCTGTACAGTTGATTCCTGCGGAGCTGACGGCTGCGTTCATGATACTGTGAATTGCGATGACGGAAATGCCAGTACCGCAGATAGCTGTGGTCCGTCCGGTTGTGTTAATACTCCTTTGCCAGCAGAGAGCATTATGGTAGAATTAGCTCCCTCTTCTGGTTCCATGAACCCGGATATCAAGGATGAAGTCACGGATGAGAACACGACCGCCAATGAATTCCAAAGCATAGCCGAAGGACCGGAGACGCTGCCGATCTGCGATGACGAAAATCCCTGCACAACAGATGCCTATGATGGCAAAGACTGCGTTTTTGCGCCACTTAATTGCGATGACGGAAATGACAGCACAGAGGATTCCTGCATTGATGGCACCTGCATCAATAAGCCAATAGATAGTGCAGACACGGCTATTGCCTTCCGCGAAAATAATAGCACTAACTTATCTGCATCCCAGTCGCTCATGGCCGCACATCGCCCGCCAAATTGCGATGATGGCGATCTCTGCACCGTGGATAGCTATAACGGCAAGGAATGCGAGCATAAGCCGAAGGTTTGCGATGACGGCGATCTCAATACAAACGATTACTGCTATAAAGGAGTATGTTACAATACCACAAAGAATTGCGATGACGGCAATCCATGCACCGTCGATTCCTTCAATGGCGTCTCATGCGTGAATACGTCCATGAATTGTGATGACCACAACGCATGTACCGTTGATACCTGCAAAGATGGAAAATGCGTTCATACGCCCAAAAAATGCGATGACGGAAATCCGTGCACTTCAGTCAGATGCAATCCCAGGACCGGAAGCTGTATCCGTACCTGGAAGTGCGATGACGGCAATCCCTGTACAGTAGACTACTGCGATTCGGTTCGGGGATGCATGCATAGTCCAGTTGTCTGCGGCCCGGGAAGGACTTGCATAGATGGCGTTTGCCATTACCTGTATTATCTCTATGCATCTCCATATTACCCCTACTATCAGCCATTTGCAGCGCCCGTCGCCAGTGCTGCGTCCGCTACTGCCGCTCCAGCCGCACAATCTTACGCGATTCCAGCCGGAACGACGATAACTCTGCCCTGGGCCGGCACGGTTACGGCACTCAATGCTCTGAAGGTGGAGAACGCAATGGCATATCCGGGCACGTCTCCGCTGAGGTATGTGAGGCTTCTGGGAATGGATGACCAGGCCGTTTCCTCAGATCCAAAAGCGCAATCCATCTCGGATCGCTCGGATATGGTAGGCCTCACCTGGAAGGATGGTAGCTTTAAATTAACCCTGATCCAGCCTAATGGAGTTGCTCTGCCTGTTCAGGGGGACAACCGGAATGTGATACACCTTATAGGCCAGAACTATGATTACTACTTCCTGAGAAACGCTGCCCCTGGGAGCTGGGCAATAGTGATCCAGCCCATAAATACGGGCGCGTCCGGAACTGGATTCTCGCTTATAAACGGGCTGGTTAAGGGAGCGGCCGTCATAAGCCGGACCTAGAATTGGTGAATTGGGGAGA
>JAQVZT010000049.1 GCA_028708055.1 Methanothrix sp. | reverse complement strand
GTTGAAGGTGAGCCATTAATCATCGAACCATCCGAGACCTCAGATGGCAAAACAAAGTTTGAGGGCAAGATTGAGGTCGACCGGGATCTGTGCATCGGCTGCGGCAAGTGCGCCCAAATCTGCCCATACGAGGCCATGGATATCAAGAAGCCATTTGAGGGCGAGATCAGGCTGGTTGAGAAGAACCTGGTCCGCTGCGATCCATTGGGCTGCCAGGCCTGCTTCAATGTCTGTCCTGCTAAGTGCTGGTATGTTGACGGGCGGGGAAAGGCTGCGCCTGTCAAGGACCAGTGCATCTTCTGCGGAGCGTGCGAGAAAGCCTGTCCCGTCTCGGCCATCCAGGTTGAGCGGTCGGATGTCAGGCACACGGAGATAAAGGAGACGCCCTGGGCAGAGGAGTGGAAGCAGGCCATCTCCGCCATAAAGACCGGAGAGCGACAGCGTCCGGATGTGAGCGGGGCGGTCTCCCCGCCGGAGATTGAGCGCCAGCCGATGCCAGCCCCAGAGAAGCCGAAGATCGATGAGCAGCTACTGCGGCTGGTGGATGAGGCCCTGGAGCCCCTGGAGGGCTTGCTCTCGAAAGCGAAGGTGCGGCAGATTCTGGAAAGAGAGCCGCCGGAAGAGGCGAGCCGCAAGATTGTGCAGCGGCTGCAGAAAGAGAAAGAAAAAGAGAACGAAAAGAAGAAGAAAGCTGCGAAGACGGGCAGCAGCGCCGCAGGCGATGCAGCTGGAGATGCAGCCGGCAGCGATGCCGTTGCCGCCAGTGCCACAAGCGACGCCAGCGCTGGGAAGGAGGCTGGAATGAGATGACCGGAGACGAGCAGTTCAAGCGAGAGGTTCTGAAGCTGGCGGGTGAGGAGGTTCTGACCTGCATGCAGTGCGGCACCTGCTCGGCTAGCTGCCCCACAGCAGATCTCATGAATCCCAGCATCAGAAAGCTGATAAAGCTCTGCCTTGAGGGCAAGAAGGATGAGGCTCTGCATAACGATACTATCTGGCTGTGCACCTCCTGCCTGCTCTGCACGGTTCGCTGCCCGCGGGGCATCCGGCCCAAGGCGGTGGTCTCAGCTTTAAAAGATATTGCGGAGCGGGAGGGGCAGCGGAATAAGGACGCCGCTTACGAGAAATTCTTCTTAGAGCAGATCAGAGATTATGGCCGCATCGCAGAGCTGCCGCTCACCGGGCAGTTTCTGCTCGTCTTTCCCCAGGGGGCGGTGCAGTCCATGCAGATGGGCCTGGAGCTTCTGACCAAGGGCAAGATCGGATTGGAGACGGAGAGGATCATGGGCAGAGATGAGGTCAAGAGGATCGTCGAGGAGCTGAGGAAAGAATGAAGCTGGCTTACTATCCGGGATGCGTCTCCAAGTCAACGGGAAAGGAGATGGACGCCTCCACGCGGGCGGTCTGCGCGGCTCTGGGAATTGAGCTGGAAGAGCTCGATGACTGGAACTGCTGCGGGGCGACGCACGTCTCCAATGAGCTGGTGGCAGCGGGCCTGGCTGCCCGCAACATGGCACGGACGGACCTGCCGATCATGACTAGCTGCTCAATCTGTTACAGCAACCTGCGCGCTGCGGCCCTGCGGCTGGAGGACATCGGGACGCGGGAGAAGGTGAACGCCGTTCTGGAAAAGAAGTACAGCGGCGCCAAGATTCGCCATGCCCTTGACGTCATCCTGGAAGCTCTGACCGAGGACGACGAGAGGATTGTGGTGCCACTCAAAGAGCTGAAGGTTGCCCCCTACTACGGCTGCTTGCTGACGCGCCCGGCAGGCCAGTACAGCCCGCAGTTTCCCGTAGTTCTGGAAACGCTGATCAAAAGGCTTCACGCAGAACCTGTGGACTTCCGGCTGAAGACCGCGTGCTGCGGCGGGCCGATATTCATGCCCCAGGAGAAGGCGGCGGATGATGTTGCCTTCCGGATTCTGGCCGAGGCCAAAAAGGCCGGGGCGGAGGTTATCGTCACCGTCTGCCCGCTCTGCCATTTGATGCTCGATGCCAAGCAAAAGGTGCTGGAGGACAAGCACGGTGAGAAGATCGAAATTCCAGTGCTCTATGTGACCCAGCTGGCCGGAGTGGCCCTCGGCCTGGGGCCGGAGGAGCTGGGGCTGATGATGAATTCCGTGTCGCCCATGGCGATGGTGGAGAGGGTGTACGAGAGGATGGGGGAAGAAGGGTGATGAACACTACCATATAATCCTATAAGTAATCATAAGAACAGCTTCGATTGAATCAGAGGAAATATGATGCTTTTGGCTTAAATCCATTTTCCATCAACTTTTTTCGGTATCAATATTGCCTTTTCGATATGCGATTCGCATCTTTCGTATATTTTTAGCTTCCCTTCCTCGTTCTTTGCTATGAATCTAATTGGCCGGTTACCATCTATTTCAATATTTGCCTCTGTTGCCTTATCCTCGCTATCATTAAGTTTTAAGTGGAGGTTCTCTCCGTCTTTTTCGATTATAATTTCATTTCCTTCCTTATTTTTGCATAATTTTTTTATACCATTGATATTATATTTATTCTCCAAAAGATCTTTGAACTTTCTCTCATCATCGCCAGTGATTTCGTTCCAGGTAAATAATATCGATTTCCCACGCATTGAGCATTTACTGCATTTATCGAATAAATTTACTTCCATTTCATCAATTTCTGCAGCATTTTTCCAGATATACTCAAAATGGAACTCAAAATTCTTGTAAGCATCTGAATCTCTCTGATATTTAATCAAGGGCAATTTTACAGTATTTACCTGTGTGTTATGATCTCCATATATATATTGTGATGTGTAACAAACATCATCAAACATAATTAATAGACAATATGGTGCATTATTATAGAGCCTTACGCAGATAGGTTTCTCTGTATTGGGATTATTGTCTTTTATCAAATCCTTTCCATCTTTAGATTCTATTGCCTCTATATTGTTTTTTTTGCGGCATGGGGTGGGTTTATGCTTGGAATTTTGCGCGGATTCATTGGCATTCTTTCTGTAATTTTCATTCAATATATTAATATATTTAATAGATCCTTTGCTTTCCATGCATTGAGCACATTCCTGATAAAGGCTATCATTTTCAAAGTAGCATTCCGATTCTGCTACAGCCCTATATAATGCTTCTTTCGTATTAATATTCATCAATAAAACTTTAAATTCAACCGCTCTCTTTTCATCTATAATTTTATGGACTGTAGCAGCATAATCTTGTCCAGAGTGAAAGAACACTCGCAATGTGGAACCCAGAATTCTAACCTGTCCTTTTTGCAAATTTTCCAATTTTGTTCGCACATCCTCCACAGCTTCACCACCTCGATTAGGATAAACCGAAAGTATGCCTGCATTATTGAGATCTCTCAGTTGATCAACCGACTGCCACAATTCATCATGAAAGTTATGCTCTCGCATCTTTCGGTAATATTCCGACGATAAAATGCCGATAGTACTTGCGATTAAAACCGCAATTCCAATCTGACGAATTGAATCTAGCCAAATATCAGAAAACTTCGCATTAGATAATATTATTAAGGATAGCGCTATTAATATTGAAATTACTAACATAAATATAAAATTATTTTTAATTATACGTGATTCAAGATCGCCAATTACTCTTTTTTTCTTGCCCATGTGTTGAGAACGTATCGATTTACGTTCATCAAGATCTCTTTTTTTATTTATATAGTCAACTAAATATATTAAAATTATTAAAATTATACTAATAGCTGGGACAACAAATTTAAAAAGTATATTATCAATTATAGATTTGAAAACTTCCGGTAGGTTTGCAGCTATAGTGAAAATTAATAAAATAGATAAAAATATAATGATTAAGATTGAGACGTTATTGAAGAGCTTTTTAGCACCTGCATAAATGTCATTTACTCCCATAGTTTTAAATCACCAGATACTATTAAATTATATTATGGTCAGATACATTAAACGTAGTTAAGTTTATCTATGTCAAATGCTATTTAAGATTATGTATTACATTTGCTAATAGCAAGAACTTGTATTAAAGCTATATAATTAAAATAAAAATATCTAGGTTTAAGAAACGGGGGATTAGGAGTTGATAAAAGTGGGTGAAAATTTAATAAACGTACTAAACGATACCGATTACATAATTGGACTTGATAAATCGAACATGGGCTTATATCTATTCACACAGGCCAGAGATGCTCAGGAATCATTCAAAAAATCTAAAAAAATATTTTCAGTTCTAAAATATGATCTCAGCAATATCATCGCAGCAGGCATGGGCGGATCTGGAATGGCACCTCATGCGGTCGAGTTTCTATTCAAAGATGAATTTCGCATACCATATTCTGTTTCTCAGGATTATAGACTTTCTAATTTTGCATCAGATAAAACTCTATTGATTGCTATAAGCGATTCTGGCGAGACAGAAGAAGTGATAAGCCAGTACTATGAGGCACAAAAGAGGAATACCAAGATTATTACCATAGCTCAAAAGAGCCGGTTGATTGAATTGGCAAAGAAAGACAAAGTCGCCTATTTTGATTATACGACACCAGTCCCTTCAAGGGCTTCATTTGGATTTATGTTTGGTTCTGCTCTTGCATGCTTGGAGAATATAGGTGCAATTTTACCCGGTAACGAAAAATCACTAAATGAAGCAATAGAGATCTTAGATGAGATGAAGAGTTGCATCGGAATAGATACACCTTATGAGAAAAATGCAGCCAAGCAGATAGCGTTGTCAATAATGAATAAGATTCCTCTCTTATACATGGAACCTCCATTTGGTTCATTAGGATCTCGATTCGCTAAAATGATGAACGAGAATGCAGGTCTTTTCTCATTTTATAATCAATTGCCTGAACTAAGGCATAATGAAATCATGAGCTTGGTGGATAAATCCTCGCTCAAATCAAACCTGTCATTGATCTTATTGCGAGACGGTAGAAGCTATTCGCGTATGGAGGAAGAGATAAATGAGATTAAAAAAGTCATCTCTTCAAACTACGATATCATCGAACTTAGAGCGAGAGGCGAATCAAAGCTCGCTCGATTCTTCTCCTTGCAGTATATGATGGATATGGTTGCCTACTATATGGCGATATTGGTTGGAAAGGACCCTAGTATTACGCCAGCACTCAAGGATCTCAAAAAGAAGCTAAGAGAGGGTGCGATAATTCCATATTCATGAGGTTTATATAATTTGATCCCATTGGGGGTTCCTTTAAACCCCAATTTTCAATAGCGATATACCTCACAGATATCGCATTTGTCTATTTTCTGTAACAAAATCAGAGTTTATTAGGACTTCTCCCCTTTCTGGCGTTCATAGTTGCTATAATTTGGCCTTTTTATGTTCACGACCATCACATTGCCATAATTATAGCGCAGAATTTTGGCAGGTATTTCCTGCCACATTTTTTTTAAACTTCGCATAAGAATCCTTTAATGTCGTTTCACTAAGGTATATTTTCTTCCCATTTATGCAAACTTCTCGTAAATATCGATTTTTAAATCCGCGAAAAGCATAACCTCCTGGAGGAAGATGGAAAAATAATATAGGCATTTCGCGTGCGTCATATCCTGTAACGCTTTCACTAAACTCTCTCGCAACGATATACATATTAAATGTGGTCTTATTTAATCCGCCTTGAACCATTTCATGGGCCCTACATCCTTTAAATATTACTACATCACTTTGATATATCAAATCAATAATTTCATTAGATAATTTTTTAATATTAACCGTACCCATAGATGGTCCAAATCTATTTATATTAACTCTTTGCTTTTCTCTTAACAATTTACATATCATCTTGAATTCATTCTTACAGCATCTCAAAATATCTAGGACATCTGAATAAGATGCATCATTTCCACATTCGATTCTTTTAGGTACTATCGTTATTTGCGCATCACTATACGTTTCTAATAATTTATTTATAAATAACAAATCAAAGAAAGTTTCAATATAATCATCCGTAAACCATACAATTTTTGCTCTATTATTCACGAGATCAATAAAATTGCCCCATTCAAAGATGGGAGCGGTGCAGTTTAACATAGTTATTAAATTATTACAATATATCTTTGTAGATTCTTTCAAGGGTAAATTAAAATATGAAGACATAGGAATCCCATTTTGGGAAAATAGTGACGATGCTGCACTAGTGCCTTTGAGATCTAGGCCCGATATGCCGCTTATTATCGATAACTTAAGATAATCCTCAAGTCTCAGATGGTTATTGCTACAGATATTTTCTATAATTTTGGGCATAATTGCCTTTGAGAGATCTTTGAATTTTCTATGTGTGCTGTATCTCTGATCAAAATTACCAAATAATGAATAAATTATTATATTGTGTAATATATCTATAAATTCTTGATTCCAAATTTGATTCTTTATTTGGTTACCGGCATATTTATAATTTAGTACTTTTTCTACGTTTCGCTTTATGGAATATACAATATTATTAATATCATCAAAGTCAATCGCCATGCTTTCGGATAATCTCATTAGCTGGTCTCTAATTAAACTATCGCACCATACATCAAAATTTCTTTCAGATTGATTTAAAAAAGGTGGTTTATTTTCTCTGTCGCCGACTGTAAATGATTCAGGTTGGAACATTGGAGTGGATATTATTTTTGAATAAGCATCCCCTTCAGAATCATCACATAAAAAATTATTAATATTTATTAAAATCTCTTTGTCAGAAATTGGCATTATCTCGGATGAATTCATAGACCTCATAAACATATCCTACATAAGTACATTTTTCCAAACTTTGCAGCAATAATTCGCGCTCTCTTTTCTTATAGCCTTGAATACAGAATAATACAGCTTTAATTAGGGCATTGGTTTTACCTCAAAATAATTACGCTATTTAAATATACCTATATATTTCACAATTGAATTTGAGTTCGCAAATATGATTCTGACATTTAATCAGGTCTATTTTGTTGTTCGAGCCATATTTTTCGATCGACTTCTTCAAAATATTTGCATTTCAGCATAGATTTTTCGATATTCCAGCATAATTCAATTTCTGGATGGTCTCGGCGCTTAGAGCAAAACATCTCCGCAGCTTCTCTCGAATACCTGCAATACATACAATAAAGCATAGCACGCAAGTTAATAAACCTAACTATTTAGCTGCTATACGGAAATGAACCACATCCATCTGTCCTCTCACCTCGGCAGCTATAAGTTTCTTCTTGGTCATTGACAGACACATGTACCAGTGGAACCCACGCGATTACGAGCGGAATTCCTCCGCTCAGGAGCGCGCCGCGGAAGCCGTTATCGCCCGGCTGATTCTGAGGGGAGACGAGCATATTCTGGACATCGGCTTCGGCGACGGCAAAATCACTGCCAGAATGGCTGCCCTCGTTACCCAGGGCTGGGTTACGGATGTAGACAGTTCTCCATAGATGATCGACTTTGCTCAAAAGAGGTTCCCAATCGCCGAACATCCCAACCTGAGATTCAAGCGCGCGGGCGCCCAGAGCCTGAGCCACACAGGCGAGTTTGACATAGCGGTATCTTTCAGCCTGCTACTCTGTCAAAGACCGCCTGGTGGTTCTCGGGGGCATCGAGCGCAGCTACAAGCCCTGCGGCAGAATGATCATCCAATGCGTAGGCGGCAGTGCACCCCGCTGCATGCAAGCGGGGCGCCCTAGGCACCACCATTTCATTTTAGATTCCTCAGCAAGCTCCTCCTCTCATGTGCTCCCAGGTCCACCCCCAGCAAATAAGCTACGCCATGGACTGCCATGGTGTTGAGCGGCCAGGTCAATGCAAAGAAGACTGCCAGCGTCTCATGGAATGGATAGACCCACAGGCCGGCCAGTGAGCCCGTGAGCTCCATGTAGCCTCCGATGATAATGGCTACAATCAGGAGAGTAGCGTTCCATTCAATAGAATGCCGGGAAGAGTAGATCAAGCCCAGGACTGCCATGATGCCGTACATGATTAAAACAATGCCCTCAATCCCATCGTATTTGCTCCTGTAGGCCAGGCGGTAATAGCCCTCCCAGACGAAGAAGAGACTGAATAATGCCAGAATAGCGGCCATGGGAGCGATCCTCCAGCTTTGCAGCCTGGCAAATATGCCCAGATTTGTAATCCATCCGGTGAGCAGGTCGGAGACCTGGAGGATGGTGAGCATCATCACCATCCATCCGCAGGCGATATAGATAAAGGATGCCTCAAGTTTTAATCCGCTGCTACTGACTATACTGTCGCCGTAATTATAGGCGAGAACATTTGTCGCGACGGAGAGATCGGGGCTGGAATGGGTGTTTATAAATTCGACGGCGATGCCTGCAACTCCGGATATGGCCAGCAATGCCGCAAAGTGAATGGTCTTCATCCTCACAGAAGCAAAAAATCCCAAGAATATTCCAAGCAGCATGCCGAGTTCGTATATGAGCGATGAATGGGCGATATACCCGTCCAGGTAATAGCCGATGGCAGAGCCCAGAGCCACAAGCACCATCAGGTTGATATTGATCACCTGTCGGGCGACATCCATACCTGTTTTCTTATTTTCCTTCAAAATGGGATAGATTCGATCTTGAAGAAGCGACAGGACCGCAGGCATGAGACGGCTGAAGACCGGCAGGTGGGACAGATCATAGAGCAGGAAGTCTGCGCCGATGTTGAAGAGAGTATCCCAGCCGGGAAACATCAGCACAACCTCAATGGCCCATTCGTAAAACTCTGTTACCTCGATTTTAGGCCGATCCCACACCCTGTCTTTAACATGGGGGTATGCCAGGCTATCGAAGTTGAACTGGGCGGACGCATCACCGAGACCTGCTTCATAGGCTTTTCTGATATGGATTATCTCAAGGGGGCGGTAGCCCATCATCTGGCAGGCAATTGAATCAGCCTCGACCACATCATCCGAGGCGATGATGGTCTCATAATAGACCGGGTCGGCAGACAGTGGCCCTATGGCCTCGCCTCCCATGCTTCCATCTATTATGACCAGGTTAGGGGTAAAGGCGGAGTTGATCTCAAATATGACCTCTTCAATGCCCGTTTTGTGAAACTTGGCCTTGTCGATATCCGGGAAGGTGCCATACATATTCTTCATGGCCAGGGTGACGCCGGTGAGAAGGTGGGTCTTCATAGCCGGTACGGATATGATCACATCAGCCTCTATTGCCTCGAGAGATACTTTTTCAGTTCCGAGGGCGCTCTGCTCTCCGAAATCGAAGTTGACGACTTTGGCTTCGGACAGGTTGATCAGCCTGACACCGTTCTCCTCGGCCCATTTGATATAGCCCGAGTCTCTGGCTGCCTGCTGGAACTTGATCCAGACCATATCGGCATCGGCAAAGGTTGGCACTCCTTCAGCCTCCCGGATCATTTTATTCAGCTCGTCTGCAACCTCCAGGCTGGTGAATGTTCCTTTCCTCTCAGGCAGTCCTCCGCAGATATTGACCTTGACCAGGACTCTGTCTCCTTTTTGCACAAATTTGCCCATGCCTCCAAGTCTCTTTACGGCCTCTCTGACGCATTTTCGTGTATCATTTCCCCGCTCTACAGCGGTATGCAAATCAGACTGCCCCTGCCTGACTGTTCTGCGGCTTTTGCTCTTGACATCAGCATAAGAATAGGATTTGCCCTCTTCCGGGGCATACTTCCTCTTATCCCAGAGCAGGGCAGCGGCATAACCGGCGAATATCCAGACAGGGTAGAGAAGGAAGAGGAAGAATACTAATATCTTTGGAATCTGGTCTTTGTGGATGTGCGTTATATCGGTGTGAAACATGAAAGCTGATCCAGTTTGATTTGCAAAGACGGGTATGGTGAAGCGCACAAAGTCTGCATACAGGAGAGAGCTGAAGGCGACGAATACCATGACGATGAAAAGACCTACCACTATTTTTGCGTGTCTGCTCCAATTAAGCTCCTTTCCCAATATGAATATGGCTATTCCTGATAGGACAAGAAGCGGCGGATCTATGAAAAAGCTCATTGTCTTACCTCATTTTTAGGGAATATTCGCCTGAGAAGATAGGGCAGATTCAATTCACTCTTTTCTTTCTTGCCGGTCTGGCCAGGTCCGGCCATTGTGAATCCCTTGAAATCCTGAAGGGTCTGGAAGATGGGATGGCCATGAAGATCAAGCAGACCCACCAGCAGGTCATTGCTTACCTTGCGGATGGCATTTTTGGCGACCTGGGCCGGCAGATCAAGGCTCATCAGAGCCCCCTCGCCGAATAGAGCTGAGTGGCCGGCATGGCTCAACCTTCCGCCCATGATGAATTCGGCTCGCAGGCTGGTTTTGCCTGCGCTGCCTTTTGTGCCGCCGGAGGTGCTGATGACGATGGCTTTGCCGGCATCTCCTTTTAAAAATCTGAACCGAAGAATGGGTGGAGAGAGTGCAGCGTCTGAGACAAGCAGCAGATCCCAGTCGCCCAGGATCTCCTCTGGCTTTAGCGGTGTCGCCTTGTGATGGAAGATGAAGCTGCAGTCCGCCTGGGTCATATAGTCAAGGGAGTAACGGCGGGAGAGGACAAAGTGAAATATGGGTAGCCCCTTTCCCGGTTTTCTCAGGGAGACGAATGCCTCTCCTATAGCTGTGTCTTTATCTATGATCTTGATTACATCGTCGAAGTTGTTAAAGGGAAAGTCCCTATATTTGATGTATACCGCCTTTCCTGTTTCGGGAAGCTCTACATCGATGGCCTGGTTATAAGCATGGATGTCTGAGAGGAAGGGGTGGGTCTCGCCCAGTATCGTTTTTTCTCTTGATGGACAGCTTTCTGGCCAGAATCTTTTAAAGAAGCCGAGGCCGTACATCATCACGAGATTGGCAAGGTCATAATCGGCAGGATAAAAGCCCTTCCAGTAGCGATCGTTCCAGATGGTCTGGGTATTGGGATCGAAGGACCAGTTGCTGCCATCTATGATCTCCATCTGTGCGGAGTTGATCAGGTTTTCTGCGGGAAAGATGCTCTTGCTCTGTCCGTATAGCCTGGACAGCTCTTCTTTCTTGCAGTGCATAGGCTGCTCTGGGGTGCAGAGTCGGGAGAAGGAATTCATAGTAATAATAGTGAAGGTTAAATCTATTTAGATATTTTGAGGAAAAGTCCTGGGGCCTGTAAGTCGCTGTCACCATCAATATTCTACGAACTGCCACCACAGAGGACTCACAGGGAATCAGCAAAGGTCTAAACATTGACTACCCGCATAAATTGAATCAGCCTGATGCAAATCGTGAGCGACGAGATCGATATGAACTGGATGAACTACCTGATCAGAGACTCCCATTACATTCTGTCAGAGGCCTCAACAACGAAATAGCAATCACCATCTCCCTTCCCTCCCCGTCATCCTTAAGTTCCCGCCCTGCCACCTGGGAAATCATGTACCAGTGGGACCCCAGCGATTACGAGCGGAATTCCTCCGCCCAGGAGCGCGCCGCGGAAGCCGTTATCGCCCGGCTGAATCTGAGGGGAGACGAGCATATCCTGGACATCGGCTGCGGCGACGGCAAAATCACCGCAAAGATGGCCGCCCTCGTCCCCCGGGGCCGGGCTACTGGAGCAGACAGCTCTCCGGAGATGATCGACTTTGCTCAAAAGAGGTTTCCGCCCGCTGAATATTCCAATCTGAGATTCGAGCGCGCAGACGCCCAGAGCCTCAGCTACAGCGGCGAATTTGACCTAGTGGTATCCTTTGCCTGCCTGCACTGGATTAAAGACCATCTGGCAGTTCTCAAGGGCATCGAGCGCAGCCTCAAGCCCGGCGGCAGGATGCTCATCCAATGCGGCGGCAGGGGCAGCAATGACGATATCTTCGCTCTGTCGAGGAGGATCATTAAAAACGACAGATGGGCCAGATACTTCCAGGGCTACAGCAATCCCCACGGCATTTACGGGCCGGATGAGTATCATGCCTGGCTGCCTCAGGCGGGCCTTGAAGAGGTAAAGGCAAGCGTGACGGTCAGAGATATGCTCTTTCCAGGAAAGACGGGCCTGGAGGGCTTTATTCGCACTACCTGGCTCTCCCTCACAAGCTGCATTCCCGAGGAGATGAGAGAGCAGCTGATCGCCGAGATCGCCGATCGATACCTGGAGCTTCGCCCGATGGAAGATGGCGTTGCCAAAGTGGGGATGGGTGTGCTGGAGGTCGAGGCCAGGCGGCCGGACTGATGCCGGAAACAAGGGTGCAGGAATGGTCTAGGTCCCAGCAACCAGTCCTGAGAAAAAAAGATGGAATGATCTAAGCGTCGCAGTGATCATCCCATTCGACAATCTGTTTTCCGCCACACGCTTTCGAACAGGGTTGAGTCTGGTCCCTGCATGCATGACAGCCTTCTGCCCAGCTCCAGCAGAACGGCACGCCGTCGAGGTAAGCACAATCCCTGTCCTCACCTTTAGCAAAACAACATACGCTGCCAGGGGGACAACTGTCGATAAACAGAGATACTGCTCCAAATTTCTCCGGCAGGGAGCTATCGGCTCGCTCGTTAAATGCTGCATAGCTGAGGTTCGGCTCCTTAAGGAAGCTGACATTGTACCGGAGAGTGTA
>JAQVZT010000390.1 GCA_028708055.1 Methanothrix sp. | reverse complement strand
ATGACTTCGGCGATACCGCCGGCATGGCACCGGTGATCAAAATGTTCACCTTGGGACATGACTTTATCCCGCCCGGCATTCATGCTGGCGGCCTGCGTTATCATGGAGACGCTCCACTGCTCTGTAATCTGGTGCATGACGGCCTGATCGAGGCCACGGCTCTGCAACAGACCGAAGTCTTCGAAGCCGCCACACTATTTGCGCGCTGCGAAGGCATAATTCCCGCGCCGGAGGCGGCTCATGCCATCAAGCCGGCGATAGACGAGGCACGAAGGTGCAGGAAGACGGGCGAGGCCAAGACCATCTTCATCTCCCTTACCGGTCACGGCCACTTCGACCTGGCAGCCTATGATGCCTACAACGACGGTAAGCTCGTGGACTATGAGTATCCGGCGGATCTGGTGAAGCAGTCTCTTGCCAAGCTACCCCAGGTCTAAGATTGGCTTCCTGATCAACCCCATAGCCGGCATGGGCGGTTGTGTCGGGCTGAAAGGCACGGACGGCCTGGCTAGCCAGGCTTTTGCCAGAGGGGCAAGGCCTCAGGCGATAGAGAGAGCTAAAGCATGCCTACGCCTGATATATCGGGAGGCGGAAGGCCTCCTCTTTTTTGCCGCCAGCGGCGAGATGGGCGAAAGCGCATTGTTGGAATGCGGTCTGCATTGCCAGACAGTCTACCCGTCCCCGCCAATCTCAGGGTCCTCTGACACAAAGGTCGCTTGCCGGGCTTTCCTGGAAAATGGCGTTGATTTGATCTTATTTTGCGGAGGCGACGGAACGGCACGGGATGTAGCCAGCGCCGTCGGTCAGGTGCCAATTTTGGGCATCCCCGCAGGGGTCAAGATGCATTCCGGCGTCTTTGCCATCAGCCCCCAGGCAGCTGCGGAACTGACTCTTGGCTTTGCTCGGTACGAACTGTTGGCCCGGGAGACAGAGATCGTGGATGTGGACGAGGAGCTTTACCGCGCCGGAGAGCTGCAGACAAAGCTCTATGCTACCGCTAAGACACCTTACAAATCGGTTTTAGTGCAGGAGCGAAAGAGGACCTATGTTTCCGGCGATGAGGAGGTGTTCAAGGATCAGATCGCTCTCTTTGCCTCTGAATTCATGAGGGACGGCTCCGCGTATATTCTGGGCGCAGGAACTACTACCAGCAGGATAGCCGAGCTTCTGGGATTGGAGAAGACGCTGCTTGGCGTAGATGTAATTAAGAAGGGAAAGCTCCTCCTCAAGGACGCCTCTGAGAGGGACCTTTTAGCTTTGCTGGACAACGAAAAAAATGTCAAGGTCATTGTCAGTCCCATAGGTGCCCAGGGCTTCATCCTTGGACGGGGCAGCCAGCAGATCAGCGCCGCTGTCCTGCGGCGCGTAGGTGAAGGGAATTTGATAATCATATCCACGCCCCATAAGCTGGCGGAGCTGTCACAACTATTGGTTGACACAGGCGACGAGCAGATGGATAGAATCCTGGCAGGCAAAAGGATGGTTGTCACAGGCTACCGCATCGCTCAGAAAAAAGAGACTGCTGCGGCATCAGTTCTCCCAGAATTCGCATAAAATTTTTAAAACACTCTTTTATGTGGAAAATAGTAAGGTAACCGTAATAGTTCTATACCTAAATTGGTTAGGATATGCTTACTACTATGGACACATCAAAAATTCAACTTAGAAAATCCATTGCCCTTTTGCAGGTGAGTATGAACAGGATCCTGGGCAAGGATAAGGGAAAGAAGGATGAGATCTCCTCAATAGGCATATCTATTCTCCACTTCTCATACTACAGGAAAATTAGAATGAGCGATATTGCCAGAATACATAACGTTAGCAAAAGTACGGCCACAGATTATATCGACAACCTGGAGAGGCGGGGTTATGTGCGCCGAATGAGAGGTGCAGACGATATGAGAGATGTCTTCATCGAGCCGACCCGCAAGGGCAAGGAGCGGGTTGAAGGAATGGATCAATTGATTCACGATTATATGCAAGAGGGGCTTTCCCGACTTGACACGGAGGAACAGGTACAATTCATCGCCCTCTTCTCGAAGTTTGTCGGGATCAGAGATGATATCCCCTACGATAAAGTGATGGAGAATCTAATGAAACGCCCTCTGAGAATGGATGAAAAAGGCTCGAATTCTGCTTTGGCAAATTCGGTCAAGAAACTGGTGGATGATTCTCCCCATGATTAAGTTGAATAGAGAAAACGAGAGCCATAAAGAGGATAGAAAGAACCCGGGTGGCCCTCAAGTATGGGAAGGACATCCCCATCGGTACCCAATATTGTTTGTAATCCTCATTGGCATATTGATGTTCGTGGTGGACGCCGTAGTAGTAAGCATTGCCCTTCCTACCATGACAACATACTTTCATGCCAGCGTAGCTCTGACTCAGTGGATTATAACTGCTTACCTCGTTTCTATCACCAGCCTGCTCCTCATTTGCGGCAGAATTTCTGAATATACGGGTAGGTCCAGGATGTTTCTGGTAGGCATCATCCTATTTACCATCAGCTCTCTTGGCTGTGGCATCTCCTCTAGCCTTTCCATGCTTATTCTCTTCAGAATCCTTCAGGCTGCTGGCGGGGCCATGGCCTTCTCCATCAGTGCAGCTCTTATCTTTCAGACCTTCCCCAAGGGTGAGCTGGGAAGAGCTATGGGATATATTGGGTCTACGATTGCTGTGGGGAGCATAGCTGGACCCGTCCTTGGTGGCTACGTAGTGGATCTCCTGGGATGGCAGTACATATTCCTCATAAACGTTCCAATAGGCATTACGCTTCTTCTGCTTGCCATGAGGTACCTGAAGATAGACGAGATAAGGCGAGAGCGGCTGGAGATGGACTGGATAGGGGCAGGAACAATGATATTCTTCATGGTAGCCCTGATGCTCTTCATGGGAGAGCTGGCATCTCATATCAGCCTAGGCCTGAGAACTGCAGCCTACGCCTTGATGTTCTTTGGCGGATTTTCGGCATTCATTGCAAACGAGCGCATACACAGGCGGCCATTGCTGGATCTAT